>NZ_LJPA01000012.1:0-209469 GCF_001414035.1 Frankia sp. ACN1ag
AGATGGAGCCGGCGGGTCAGGTATAGGTCAGTAAGTCAGGTAGTCGATAGGTCAGGTAGTCGACTCGGCGGTTGGGATGCCGCCGGCGCGACCGACCGATCGTGACCGAAGGAGCCGCATGACCGAGCCCGCCGCCATCACCGGAGCCGACCTGGGCGCCGCCGAGCAGGCCGTCCGCTACGAGCTGGCGACGTTGCACTTCGGCCTGGCCGACGGCGGGCGGGCCGCCGAGAGGGTGCTGCCCTGGGTGGAGGGCGAGGGCGCGCGGGGTCGCCTGCTCGGCTGCTGGCAGACCGAGCACGGCCCACTCGGCCGGCTGTTCGTCCTGCGGTCGTTCGACGATGACGGCGAGCTCGCGGCCGAGCGAACCCGAGCCCGCCTGTCCGCCGCCCCGTTCGGCGCCGGGCCCGGCAGCGTCGTCACCGACCTCTCCCTGGCGAGCTTCGCGCCGTTCCCGTTCGTCCCCCCGGTCCGACCCGGCGAGTTCGGCAGGGTCTACGAGATCCGCGACTACCACCTGCGCCCCGGCGGCCTGTCGCCGACCATCGAGGCCTGGCGCGGGGCGTTGCCCGCCCGCCACGTCATCGACCCGCTGACCGTCGCCATGTACGCGCTCGACGGCCCGACGCGCATCATCCACATCTGGCCGTTCGGCGGCCTGGACGAGCGGGTCGAGATCCGCCGCGACCTCGCCGCCCGCGGCATCTGGCCCCCGGCCGGCGCCCCGGAACAGATCCTCGACGCCCAGTCGATCATGGCCTGGCCGACCGCCTTCTCCCCGCTGCACTGATCCCGCCCCACCTGGGTCGGGGCAGGGTCGGACCTCGCGCGGTCGGGTCACCGCGGGAATGTGCCGCCGTGGGCGGTGAGTACCTCGTCCATCACCCGCTCCTCGTGCACGATCGCCCGGGTGTCGTCGAACGCCGTCGCGAGATCGGGATCCCACGGGGTGGGTGGGGCCGGGGCCGAGTCGCGGGGGAGGTCGACGTTTTCGGCGCGGGCCGCGGCGAGGGCCGCGGTGTAGTCGGCGGCCGACATGTGGAACGGTGTGCAGCCGGCCGCCCGGGCCCGCGCCGTCATCGCCAGGCCGGCGGCGTCGAAGTCGCCGTGGTAGCGCAGCTGTGCGCCGCTCGCCCGCAGCCGCGCGATCGCCTCCGACGGGGCGGTCGCCGGGTTGCCGCCCGTGCACAGCACCGCCGCGGGCAGCCGGCGGCGGGCCGCGGCCTCGACCAGGCGTGGGTTCTCGACCACGAGCACGGGCGTGCCCGCGACGACGGCGATCGGCGCCGCGCGCAGCGCCAGCACGGTCAGGTGCACAGGCAGCCCGGCGGCGGTCATCGCGCGGGCGGCCAAGGCCGCGGCCGAGTCGCCGAGTAGCGGCAGTGCCCAGGTCAGGACCGGCGCGGAGACGAGGTCGAGCGGGATGCCGGCGCGCTCCCAGGCGGCCCGCTCGCCCGCCGGGCCGTCCCGGGCCACCAGGGCCCGAGTGACCAGGGCGGTCAGCCGGGTGGAGCTGTCCAGCGCGTGGGCGTCGCCGCATTCCCTGGCGGCGATCTCCCCACGGCTCAGCCCCGAGCCGGTGTGCGCGAGCACCGCCGCCACCGTGCGGACCAGGGCCGCGACCTCGTCCGGCGCGCGGCCGGCGAACAACCCGTCGGACCAGGCCGCGTCCCGCCAGCCGGTCGCCCAGCCGGTCGCCGAACCGGTATCCCGGTCCGGCCGCGGGAGGGCCGCGAGATGGGTCTCGACCGCCATGTCGAGGGCGGCCCGGCGTCGCCGGGACTCCTCGCGCCGTACCAGCGCCGCCTCGTGGCGCCCTCGCGGCGCGTAGCCAAGGGCGGTGAGCGCCTCGACGAGCCCGGTCCCGGTCAGCCGTTCGACCGCGGCGGCCACGTCGGTGAGCGGCAGCGCCCGGCGTCCCGCGGGCACGGGCCGTTCCACCATGACCCCGAGGCGGCGGCGTCCCTCGGCCGGCAGAGCGGGCAGCGCGAGCCGGCCGCGCCAGTCCAGGCCGTTGCGGTCCAGCGCCGCCGCGACGGACTGCCACAGCGGGCGCAGCGCCGGATCGGCCAGGAACGGGTGCGCGTCGGAGGTCTGGGCGCCGGTCTCGGCATTGCCCGGAACCGTCGGTGGCCTCACAGCAGCATTGCCTGCTCGGGCTCGTCCGCCGGCGGCTCGCTTCGAGGTTCGCTGACCGTGACGCGCGCGGCGAACCGCGCGGCGGCGGGACGGGGGCACAACCGGCCGTCGGGCTCCCACCGGACCAGCCCCATCGAGGCGAGCAGCGCCACGGCCTCGTCGCGCAGCCGCGCCGGCTCGGCCACGGCGTCCTTGCGCCAGTACCGGCCGTAACGTTCGAGCAGATCGTCGAGCTCGTCGTCGACGTCGTCCGTGGTGGCGCCGCCGCGGTGGCGGGCGACGAGCGCCTCGACGAGCAGCAGCGCCGCGTGCGCCGTCGTCCCGCCCGCGGGGAACACCACGTCGCTGCATCCCCCGTCGATATCGATGGCGGCGACCCCTTCGGCCCGGGCCTCGACGAGCAGACCGAACATCTCCTCGCAGTAGCGGGCCTCCTCGCCGAAGCGGCGGCGCAGCTCCGCCCAGTCCTCGGGCGCCACGTCGTCGGCGTACAACACCGGGTCCTCCACCAGCCGCCGGCGCAGCGCCGCCCGACCGCGCCCCTCGCCCCCGGCCCGTTCCAGCAGGTCGGCGGCCGATCGTGCCCCCACCAGCGCCGGCGCGGGCAGCATCGCCAACCGGTCGTTGCGGATCTCCAGCAGGGCGTCCGCACCCTCGTCCGTCTCGTAGCCGCTGACCGACCGGTCCAGCTCACGCACCACGCCGTGCTCGATGAGGAACCGCAACGCGGTGACGAGGGCCCGCCGTTCCCCCGCGGCACCGTCCAGGGTGATCTCCGCGTCGGCCGCCGCGGATCGCACCTGCAGCACGAGGTCGCGCAGGCTGATCCGGTCGGGGCCCGCCGCCGTCGCGGCCAGGACCAGGGCGAGCACGACGTACTGGCGGGTGGTGAACGGATGGTCGGTGTGGGTGCGCAGCGGCCGGTCGGGCGGAACGTAGCCGGACTTGACCAGCCGCGCCGTGTCGGCGCCGACGACGAGCCGGTAGCCCAGCCGCTGGGTGAACCAGCGGTCGAGCACGTCGGCATGCCGGCGGATCAGGACGAACAGCGACCGGTCGGCCTCGGCCGGGCGCCAGGGCCGGGCGAGCAGCGCCCGTGCGGCGGCCGTCAGCTCGCCGGGCCGCTGCGGATCGTCGCGCGTCATCACGCCTCCCGCAGCGGGAGCAGGGTCAGGGCCAGGTCGTGCACCGTCAGGGTGCCCACCGGGGTGCGTAGCGTGGTCGGCTGCCCCGGTCGACGTTCGACGACGCAGCGCAACCCGTCGGCCTCGGACTCGCCCTTCGACCGGCTCGGCCCCATCGCCGCGACGGCCGGTCCCAGCAGGCGTTGCAGGCGGGCCAGCGCCGCCTCGGACAGCGGGGTGCCGTCGCCGAGGGCGCCGTCGGGGCCGGCGGCGGCCAGCAGCTCCTGGCGCGCCGCGGCCTCCCGCTCCTGCGCCGCCCGGCGTCGGGCCAGCAGGTGCGCCCGTTCCCGCGAACGGTCGAGGATCTGCCCGGAGCGGCCCCGGTTGGTGGTGTCGCCGCGCTGGCGCAGGCTGACCGGCACCCGCGCCACCGGTGCGTTCCACCACGACGTGGCGGACGGGACGGGATCGGTCTCGTCGCCGGCCGCCGCGGCGAGGTGCCGGGCGCCGAACAGGCCGAAGGCGGCCGCCGCGAGCCGGTGCGACTCCTGCGGGCTGTCGCGGCCGGCCTGCTCGAACCAGGCGGCGAGGCGCAGGTAGTCGGCCCGCCGGGAGGTGCCGCCGACGCCGGAGCGGGACAGCCGGGTGAGATTCTGGGTCAGGGTGCGCACCGCGTTCACCGCATCGTGGCCGAGGGTCGCGACCCGGCTCGGAGTGCCCGGCCGTCCGAGGAACCAGGCGGTGAGGTTCTCCCAGTCCGCCGCGCTGCTGCCATGCTCGGCGCGAACCCGCACCCCGGTCAGCCCCGCCTCGGCGACCCGCGCGGCCAGGCCGTCCCGGGCCCGGGCCACCAGCACACCCACGTCCGGGGCCAGCACCGCGAGCAGCGCGGCGATTGGCCGGGCCCGGCGTTCCAGCGCCTCCAGCCGCTCGCCGACATAGCCGACGAGCACCTCGGAGAAGAACGCGAACTCGGTCTCGTCGAGGTCGAACCGCGACTGCCACTGGTTGATCGCGGCGAAGAACTGGGTGATCTCGGCGGAGAAGGCGCGGTGCGGGTCGAAGACGGCCCGCACGTGGTCGGCGAGCACCGCCGGGTCGGCACGTTCGAGGTCAAGCCGCAGCAACGCGTCCAGCGCGGCGGCGAGCGCGTCGAGCCGGCCGAGGGAGACGTCGCGGACGTCGTCGACCTGGGCGAGTACGCCCTCGACGAGTTCGTGCACCTCCTGCCCGATCCGGGTGATGAGATACCGGTTGCGGCGCCGGTAGTAGTCGGCGACGGTGCCGACCGTGCCGACCGACGCCGACACGTCGAGGTTGCCCCACTCGCGCAGCTTCTCCAGCCGACCGGTGACCGTCTCGATCGGGAGGATCACGCCCGCCTCGGCGAGCCGGGCGGTGATGTCGTCCGGGGTGAGCTCGGCGAAGAAGGTTCCCGCGAAGATTCCGAGGATCACCCGGTAGTCCGGGCTCTCGGTCACGTAGGCGAACACCGAGGCGTGCACCTCGCCTCGGCTCGCGCCCGTGGTACTGCTCGACCCGGCGGTCCCGGCGTCGCTCATCGGGACGCGACCGCCAGCTCGGTGCGCGCCCGGCCGTCCCAGTGGTAGTGGACCAGCGCGATCGTGCGCAGGTCCGGGTCGCGCAGCACCTCGATGATCGACAGTTCGGGTACGTCCGCGTGGGTGCCGAACAATCGCTCGCTCGTCACGACGAAGTCGAGATCCAGGCTCACCAGCAGGCCGAACAACCGAGCGTGGTTGTCCTCCGACACCTTCGCGAAGGCATCGTCGAGCAGGATCAGTCGCGGCGCGCCGACGCCGTGGGGATCGTGGGCGGCCGCCGACGCGGAGGCCGCCGCCGCCATCGGCAGGTAGGTGACGAGCTTCTTCTCTCCCTCCGACAGCCGGGTCCGCCGGCCGAGCAGCTCGTCGGCGCGCCCCGGCCGGCACAGGTAGATCCGCAGTTCGTACCAGTTCCGGTAATCGAGCACCACGCCGATGACGTCTCGGTAGGACGCCTCGGGACGCTCGGCGCGGGCCTCGTCGACGAGGCCGGCGACCGCGGCGCGCACGGCGGCGTCCTCCTCGGCGGTGCGCGCGTCCGGGTCCTTGGCCAGCAGCCGCAGCGCGGTGGCGGTGGCCGGGTCGAGATCGCCGCGGGTTCGCCAGTCGAGCCGGACGCCGATGCCCTGGCTGGTCGTCACCGCTGTGAGGACCGCGTTCATCCGGTCGATCAGCTCCCGCGCGTCGAACAGCGCGCGGGCGACCTCCTGGGCGACCCGGCCGTGCAGCAGGTTGCGCAGCGCCTGATCCTGCTGGGCGGTGAGCAGCCCGCGGGCGCGGCGCAGGTCGGCCGCGACCTGGATGGTGGCGTCGGGCAGCACGCGGCGGCCGTAGGGGCCGGACACCTCCACGGCCAGCGGCGCGCCGTCCGCGCCGCGGCGGGACTCGGCGTCCCAGCCGGCGCCCAGGCCGTCCCGGATGGCGCGCAGCGAGCGGTGCAGTGCGTCCTCGTTGACGTCGCGCTCCGGCTCCGGCACGCGTTCGCGCAGCCAGGAGACCAGCCGGGACGTCCCCTCGATGGTGTCCGGCGTGGACGGCGGTCGCACCTGCCCGTCCTGTGCAGCCTGTTCGTCCTGGTCTGCCGGTCCGCTGTGGTCCTCGGCGTCGCTGTGGTTCTCGGTGCCGCTCGGACGTTCCCGGGCGGACGCCGCGAGCAGGCCGTCGACCGTGGCCACGGCGAGCAGCTCCGTCCGCTGGTCGCGGCATGCCCGCTCGGCCCGGTCCGCGGCGTCCGCGGCGCTGTCCGCCCTCTCCCGCGCCGACACCGACAGGCCGAACGCCTCGGTGTGGGCGCGGCGGGCGGCAGCCAGCTCACCGTCGATCCGGCCACACCTGGCCTCCAGCTGGATGATCTGCTCGGCAACCCGGCGCGGTTCCTCACCGAGCGCCGCGCGGGCCGCGGCCAGCTCCTCGGTGGCCGTCTCGGCGGCCAGCCCCGTCTCGGCGGCCTCCTCGGCGGCCCTGGTCAGGGTGTCGGACTCCGCGACAAAGGCCGCGACGGCCGCCGCCCAGTCGTCGAGGGAACGCCTGGCAGCCTCCACTCGCCCCGGCATCCGGTCCAGCTCCGCCTGGGCGTCGGTGACCGCGGCTGCGGCGCTGGTCAGTGCGTCGTCGTCGAGGGGGAGCCGGGCGGCCGCCGCGCCGGTCTGGGCCCGTGCCCAGGTCTGCTCGGCCGCGCGTTCGGCGCTGACCGCAGCCTCGCGCGCCTCGGCGGCCCGGCCGGCGGCGCGCCGGGCGTCACCGGTGGCGCCGAGGGCGGCCGCCGCCGCGTCGTCGACCGGCGCGGTGGACGGCACGGTGCGGGCGTGGGTGCGCAGCGCCTCGGCGTGCCGCCGCAGCGTGCCGTGCGTCTCCCGCTGGACGTCGCGGCGCCGCTCGGCGACGTCCAGCGCCGCGGCGAGCTCGGCGATCCGGCGCTGCCGGGCCGCGGCCCGCGCGCCCGCGCCGACATGCTCGGCACCGGTCTTGGCGTGCCGGCCGCGCAGCGGTCCCGCGGCGAAGGCGCCGTCGACGTCCACCCACAGCGCGGTCCCGGCCGCGGCGCCCAGCCCGACATGCTCGAGGACGCGGCGCACGGCGTCCGCGCCGACCGCCGCCCCGACCGGCAACGCCGGGACGAGCGCGGCGGCGAGGTTCGGCGCCACCGCGGGTCCCGGGACGACGAGCAGCTCGCCCGTCGCCGCCAACACGCTGCCGTCGTCGAGCACCCGTGCCGTCAGCAGCCCGACCGCCTCGCACGCCGCCTCCAGACCGGCCCGGGCGGCGCCGTCGAGACCGGGGGCAAAGTCGACGAGCGAGGCGAACAGGGCGGCGTCCGCCGGTTCCGCGGCGCGCCAACCACCCCGCGGCAGCGGTAGCTCGGCGGCGGCCCGCACCGCGGCCAGCTCCGCGGCCAGCCCAGTGGCCTCGAACGTGGCCGCCTCGACGCGGACCCCCGCCGCCGCCACGGCCGCGGCCAGCGCCTCCGTGGCATCGGCGGCAAGGGCGGCCGCGGCGTCGACGCGGGCGCGGGCGACGGCCCGCAGCTCGTCGCCGCCGGGGTCAGGCGCGGGTGGCACGGGCAGCCAGCCCGCGGGGCCGGCCGGCTCGGCCGGCGGCACCGCCCGCAGCAGCTCGGCGAAGCGCCCGGCCCAGTCCAGCACGGCGGCGCGATGGCGCTCTCCGGCCGTCGCGGCCTCGTCACGGGCCTTCGCCGCGTGCTCGCGCGCCCGGTCGGCGTCGACGCCAGCCGTCTCGGCGACGCCGTTCGCCGTCGCGGCCGCGCTGTCGGCCCTTTCCGCGCCCCGTAGCAGGTCGCTCACCTCGCGCACGTCCTGGCGGCGTCGACGCAGCGCGTCTGCGGCGGACCGCAGGGAGAGTTCGGCCAGCGGGTCGACGCCCGACCGCGGTCCCTCCACCCCACCGGCGTGGGGCTCGACCCGCAGCACCGGTGGGTCCGGCAGGCGCAGCGGGACGGCCGCGGGCAGAGCCCGCCGAGCGACCTCGGCCAACCCGAGTCGGATCCGGTCCAGATCGCCATCGACGCGGGCCCGCCGGGCGGTCACCGTCGTCGCGGCCACGCCGACGCGACGCTGGGCGTCCGTTCGCTGCGCCGCCATCCGCGTCGCCTGCGTGCGCAGGTCCGCCACGTGCTGCTCGCGGGCGAGCAGGGCCTGGTGGTCGCGGTAGGCGGCGGAGTTGCGCAGCCCGGTCAGGCGCGCCTGCGTCGTGGACTGCTCCTTCACCAGTGCGTCGACCTGGGCACCGAGCCGGCGCTCGGTCTCGACCGCCGTCTCGGCAGCGGTGCGTAGCCGCCCCCGCTGCTGGGCCGCCGAGCGGGCCGCGCTGACCACGGTCACCGCCTGCGTCGCCGCGGCGAGCAGCACCCGGCGACCGTAGTGCCGGTAGGTGTCGAGCAGGCTGCCCAGGGCGCGGTCGGTCTGCTCCAGCGCGGTGACGTTGCGCCGGTGGTCCTCGAGGTCCTCCAGCGGCTGGGCGGCGTCGGCGATGGCGTCCTGGGGCACCGGCGGGAGCGCCTCCCGCAGGCGTTGCGGCAGGTCGGCGTCGATGCGGTCACCGACCCGTGGGTTGCGGATCTGGTGGAGCAGCGCGAGGTAGCCGGCCGGGTTCGCGCCACCGAACAGCCGCCGGGACACCTCGTCCTGGTAGTCCGCGGCCCTGGCGAACACGGCCTCCGCCCCGAGTTCCGCGCGCAGCGCATCGATGGTGAGGGGGGTCCGGTCGGCGGTGAGGGAGAAGTCGATCCGGGCACGTCGGGGGGTGGAGAACCACCAGGAGGTGACCCGGTCGGTGCTGCGGTTCGCCCGGATGCCGCAGCCGAAGCAGTGGTAGCGCACCCCGCCGGGGACCTCGTCGTCCGGCCGGGCGAACTCGATCCACAGGTAACCGGTGCGCTGCGTTTCCTCGGTGTCGGCGAGCATCCACGAACGCAGGACGCCGGTCTGCTCCCCGGCAGCATCGATCCGGCGAGTGTCGGCCTCCAGCAGGAACGGCAGCAACATGTTCATCGCTGTCGACTTGCCGGAACCGTTGACCCCCCGCAGCAGCAGGCGCCCGCCCGCGAAGTGCAGCGTCTCATCGCCGTACTGGTAGACGTTGAGGATTCCCGCCCGCGACGGCCGCCACCGCGCGGCGGCGACCGGTGCCTGAGTCGGGCCCGGGGCCAAGGTCAACAGGCTCCTCTTCTCTCAACGGGTCCGTGTCCGGCGTGCCCTACCTACCGATTGTTACACGTCGCGGACAGTCGTCATCCCCTGTGACGGAGCCTTCTCTGCGCTGCGCCGACTCTCGGTCGCGGGCCCGCGGGCTAGGCCAGGTGGCCCCAGCCGTCGTGGTAGGTGATGTCCTCGACCGGGGGCCAGACAGCGGGGTGGAAGGTGTCGGTGGTCGTGTAGGCGACGGCCAGCATCGAGATCTGGGTGACGTCGGCGGGAATGCCGAGAATGCCGGCAACCTCCTGCTCGCGGCCGATCAGGTGGTAGCCGACCATNGTGCTGCCGAGGCCGCGGGCGCGCAGGGCGAGCTGGAAGCTCCAGATCGCCGGGTAGACCGAGCCGTAGAAGGCGGACAGTTCCCCGTTGTCGCCGGCGGGGCGGCCCTGCATGCACGGCACGACCAGCACCGGGACGCGGTGCAGCGTGTCGAGCAGGTGCTTCCCGGAGGCGAGCGTCCGGGCGTCGACCAGGTGCCCGTACTTCGCCTGGGATTCGCGGCCCACCTCGCGGATCGGCGCTGCGATCTTCTCGCGCAGAGCCTGGTCGCGAACCACGATCCAGCGCAGGTTCGAGCGCAGCATGCCGGCGGCCGGGGCCTGCTGGGCGATACGCAGGCAGTCGGTGAGGACCTCGGGTTCCACCGGCCGGTCCAGATCGAGCTTGCGGCGGACCGAACGGGTGGTGGTGAGCAGGGTCTCGGCGTCCACGGGATCCTCCACTGAAGCCAGCGTTGAAGCCGGCACTGGACCAACACTTATGCCGTAAGCTTACAAGGTAAGTATCGTAATATCACGCCCGCCGACCCCTGCTCTGCCCAGCTGTTTTCGGAGGCGATCCGTGCCGCGTCAGACCCTGAGCCGGCGGACGGTTCTCGACGCCGGGCTGCGGCTCGCCGACGAGCGTGGCCTGGCCGGTCTGACGATGCGCCGGCTCGCGGCCGAGCTCGGGGTGGAGGCGATGTCGCTGTACAACCACGTCGCGAACAAGCGTGACCTGCTCGACGGCATCGCGGCGCGCGTGTACGAGTCGATCCCGTTGCCCGATCCCGCACTCGCCTGGGACGAACGGCTGCGGTTGCTGGGCAACAGCGCGTTCGCGGCGTTCGCGGCCCATCCGGTCGTGGCCCGAGCGGTGGTCGCGGGCCAGGCCGACCCGCGTTCGGTCCGCGCGCTGCGCGTCGTCGACGAGTTCTTCGGGGCGCTTCTCGACGCCGGGCTCGACGGGTCGAGCGCCGTACGCCGCTACCGGTCGCTGGTCGGGCTGCTGTTCGGCGCGGTCCTGGTCCAGACGGCGAGCCCGGCCGGAGCGCAGACGCACCAGGCCGACCTGCTCGACGACTGGTCGCGCACGGCGGCGCGCAGCGAGGAGCTACCGCACCTGCGGCTCATCCTGCCCGTCATGGCCGCCGACGAATGCCGGCCGGACTTCGGCCCCGAGCTCGACCTCTTCATCGACGGCCTGCGCCCCGCGCGCCCGGGCGTCCCAGCCTCTGCCCCCGCCCCTGCCTCTGCCTCCGCCCCCGCCTCTGCCTCCGCGCCCAGGCTCTGACGCGGCCTGCCGCCGTCGACCGATGCCCCTGGACGACCCTTAGCGTAAGGCTTACGCTAATCGCCTCCACTCCCCGGACGACGATGGGATGACGCCATGTACGGATCGGTAATGACGCCGGCCGCCGGCCGCCGGCCGCCCCGCGATCGGGTCGCGGCATGACGGGCCTGGTGCAGGGTGTGCGGCACGCCACGGTTGCGCGGACCGTCGCCGAGCTCGCCGCGCTGCTGGGCAGCGAGGGCGGCACGCTCGCGCTCAGCGCGGTCGACGAGCGCACCGGCGCGGTGGACCTGTCGTTCCGCCTCGACGACGCGGACTGCGGGGACAACTGCGCCCTGCCGCCCGACCAGTTACGGCAGGTGGTCGAGACCCGGTTGCGCAGCGCCCTGCCCGGCCTCACAGCGGTGCGCATCGACGACTCCCGCCGGCCGGTCCCCGCCGGTGACGGCGTCGCCGGCGATGGCCGCGTCGCGCCCGCCGGCCCGGGGCCTTCGTCGATCACCGTGCTGGACCCCACCGGCGGCGTCGTGCCCGGTGACGCCGATCCGGGGCCGGATCTCGGCTCGCTGCGGGGCCGGCGCATCGGGGTGCGGGTCGACGTCCTGTGGCAGGCGTGGGACCAGACCGTCGACGAGTGGATCGCCGAGCTGGAGCGGGCCGGCGCGATCGTGACGACGTGGCGGCGCGCCCAGGGGCTCAAGGGCGCCGAGGGCGAGCGCAGGCAGGCGGAGTACGACGCCTTCGTCGGCGGGGTCGACGCCGTGATCTCGGGCCTGGCGAACTGCGGTTCGTGTACCTCATGGAGCGTCAAGGACGGCCTGAACGCCCTCAACCGCGGGCTGCCCACGGTCGTCGCGGCCACCGAGCACTTCGTCGGCCTCGCGCGTACCCTCGCCGCCGACAACGGCCGGCCGGGCCTGCGCCTGGTCGAGCTGCCCTCGTCGCTGAACACCCTGCCCGAGCAACAGGTGCGCGCGCACGCCCGCTCCTCGTTCCCGGCGCTGCTCGACGCCATCGGGGCGGTCGTCCGATGACCACCGTGACCACCGCGGGCACCGCCACCACCGCGGGCACGGCGACCGTGGGCACCCCGACGTCCGCGCCCCCGGCGCTGGCGAGCGTGGTCCACGAGGTGCCCGCCGACCAGGAGGCCTTCGACGCCCTCGCGCGCGAACGCGGCTGGAGCGACGGGCTGCCGCTGGTGCCGCCCACGCCCGAGCGGGTGGCGCGCTACCTCGCCGAGTGGGGGACGCCGCCGGACGAGGTGATCGGCGCGCTGCCGCCGTCGAGGGCCCCCGTCACCGCGGAGAAGCTCGCCGTCAACGCGGTGATGGCCGGCGCGCCGGCGGCCGCGCTGCCGCTGCTGCGCGCCGCGGTGGAGGCCGTCGCCGACCCCGGCTACGAGCTGCACGCCCTGAACGCCACGACCGGCTCGGTGACGACCGCCCTGATCGTCAACGGCGCGCAGCGGCATGCGCTGGGCATCCCGTTCGGCGCCGGTTGCCTCGGGGGAGCGGACGGGCGGGCGGCGTCGATCGGGCGGGCGTTGCAGTTGGTCATGCGCAACGTCGCCGGTCAGCGGGTCGGCGTCACCTCGCAGAGCACGTTCGGTCAGCCCGGCCGGGTCAGCGGCATCGTCTTCGGGGAGTGGGAGGAACGCTCGCCGTGGGCGCCGCTCGCCGAGCGCCGCGGTGTGCCAGGCGACGCGGTGACGGCGTTCGGCACGATGGGGACGGCCAACATCTGCGAGGTGGTGGCCACCGACGCCGACGTGCTGCTCGAGTTCGTCGGGCGCGCGCTGGCCCATCCCGGGGCCAACGGCTACCTCGTCCAGCTCTCGTTCGCCGAGGTCGTCATCGCGCTCAACCCGGTCTGGGCCGCGCTCGTCGGCAAGGCGTACCCGGACGTTGACGACGTGCGCCGCATCCTGTGGGAGCACGCCTCCATCCCGCTGTCGGAGTTCCCCCGCCAGCATCAGCGCCAGTACTCCGACATCGGGTGGGTGGACGCGCGCGGCCGGGTCCCGCTCACCCGCCGGCCCGAGGACGTCCTCGTGATGGTCGCGGGCGGTCTCGGCGGCCTGCACGGGGCCGCGCTGCACAGCTGGGGTACGACGATCACCCAGACCCGGCCCGTCCGTCCGTGACGCCCGGCCCCGCCCGCAGCGCGCCCGCCCGACGCGGCTGTCGGGCGCGGCTGTCGGGCGCGGCTGTCGGGCGCGGCGCAGCCTTCGGGCGGGGCCGTGACAGGGCAGCTTCGGGCGGGGCCGTGACAGCGCAGCCAACGGGTGGAGCCCCGACAATGGCGGGCGTGCGTGAATCTGCCGAAGGCACCCAGTCGTCGGCCGTCGGGCGACGCCGGCGGGCGCGCGGCTCGCTGAGCAGTGGCGAGATCCTCGCGGCCGCGCGGGATCTCGCCGCGCAGGACGGCCTCGCCCGGCTGAGCATGCCGGCGCTGGCCCGGCGGCTCGGCTGCGGCGTGATGAGCGTCTACCGGTACTTCGACACCAAGGACGACCTGCTCGGGGCTCTGGCCGACCAGGTGATGTCCGACCTGCACCGCCAGTTGCCGCCCGCCGGGGGCGGCCCCTGGCGCGACGAGCTCATCACCTACTTCACCGCCTACCGGGATCTGATGGAGAGCTTCCCGGTGTACCGCGAGGTGGTGCTCTACGCCCCCACGTTCGTGATCCGCGCGGCCCTCACCCCCGCCCAGCTCCGCCGGCTCGACACCGGCATCGGGCTGCTGCTGCGCGCCGGCCTGCCCCTGGCCGACGCCGCCGCGGTCTACAACGTCTGCTTCAACTACACCCGCTCCTTCGTCGCCTTCGAGCACGCGGCGCGGGCCACCGCCGCTACCGCCACCACTGCCACCATCACCGCGGCCGGCGGGGCCATCGCGGCCGGCGGGGTCGGCGCGCCGGCCGCGGGGCCGGCCTCCGGCAGGCGGCTTCCGGCCGACGAGTACCCCCAGCTCAGCCGGCTGGCCGACATCGACGGCGTGCTGGGAGTCGACGAGCGGGGTTTCCGGCTGGGCCTGGAGCTGCTCGCCACCGGGATCGCCGGCAGATACCACGTGGCCGAGCGCTGAGCCGTCGTCGGCGCCGCGGCACCCGTGGCGAAGCTCGTGGCTAGAATGCTAGCATCGAGCCCGTGGGGGATGAGGACGTCAAGCAGTTCAACGTGTACCTGCCGATCGGGCTGATCAAGCGGGTGAAGCATCGCGCCATCGAGTCGGAGCTGTCCCTGTCGGCCCTGGTCGCCGACGCGCTGCGGACCTACCTCGACGACCTCGACGCACACGGCGACCACGACACCCTCCGCGACCAGCGCGGGCAGGCGTCCGGGAAGGGGATCTGACATGGCGACCGAGGGCGTCGAGGGCATGGTCGTGGAGACCCACAACTGGGGCCGGGCGGCCAGGTTCTTCCAGTCGCTGGGGTTCACCCTGGAGTTCGAGACCGACCACGGCTCGGGGCTGCTGCGAGCCGGCGACGGCCCCTACGTCTTCCTTCGCGAGGTTCCCGCCGACGAGGTGCCCCGGATCCAGCCCGTGCTGACGGTGGCCGACGCGGACGCGTTCCGCCTCGACCCCGCCGTCGAGGTGGTCACGCCGTTCGAGGAGACCCACTACGGCACCCGCGAGATGACCGTCCGCGACCCCGACGGACGCACCTGGAGCCTCCAGGCCCCGACCAGGGGCTGACACCACAACCCGCGTCGCCGCCGCCCCTCCCGCCGCCCTGCAGGGAGGCGATGCTGCGAGGAACAGCGAGTGACTGATGGTTGCTCGGTGTGATCTGAATGGTAGATTATTGGTATGCGAACTGCCATCGATGCTGCCGGGCGGGTCGTGATCCCGAAGGTATTGCGCGACGCGCTCGGCCTCACGGCGGGCCAGCCTCTGGAGATTGCCGAGCGGGACGGACGGTTGGAGATCGTGCCGGCACCCACGCCGATGCGACTCGTCGACGACGGCGACGGCGTGGTCGCCGTGGCGGACGCCGACATGCCAGTCCTGACCGCCGACCAGGTCCGGGAGACACTGGAACGGACCCGGCGGTGAACGCGGTCTACTCCAGCGTGGTGGTGGCGGCCTTTGCGACCTGGCACGAGCATCACGACCTCGCTCGCAAGGCTCTTGCGAGGCGGCCACGCCTGATCGCTCATGCGGCGGTTGAGTCCTACTCCGTCCTGACCCGACTGCCTCCGCCGCACCGGGCTCAGCCGTCGCTGGTGCACGCGTTCCTCGCCGAGCGGTTTCCCGCCCGTTCCTGCCCCTGTCGGACGCCGGCTACCGGGACCTTCTCGCCAGGTTGGCGACCAGTCAGATCCTCGGCGGCCCGGCCTACGACGCCCTCATCGCCTTCACCGCCACCGAGCATGACGCGACCCTGCTGAGCCTTGATCAGCGTGCCGCGGTGACCTACGAGGCCGTCGGGGCCAGCGTGGAGCAGCTCGCGCTCTGACGCCGGTGCGTCGGAAGGTCCGCGCCGCGCCAACCCCCTGCTCGGGACGACGCGTCTTGCTCGGGGACGAGGCGTCGAACTACGGTGCTGGTGGGAGCAAGTGCCGGACGACGCCGTTGTCGGTCATGATCGGCGTGGGCGGTCGTCGGTGCGCGGACGGGGCGGTTGCTGCCGTGGTCTCCTGGTCCCAGGCCGAGCCGCCCCCGGCGCCCGAGGATGGGCTGTTCCAGCCCGAGAGGACGAAGCCGGCATGACGCAGCAGGCAGACTTAGCGAGGCCCGCGCCCCCCGAAATGGTGATCGACGCGCTGAGCGCGCCGTTCTGGGCCGCGGCGCGGGAGCGCAGGCTGGAGCTCCAGCGCTGCCAGGACTGCGGTCTTTTCATCCACCTCCCGCGACCGGTCTGCCGGCGCT
This sequence comes from Frankia sp. ACN1ag, assembly GCF_001414035.1. Lineage (NCBI taxonomy): Bacteria > Bacillati > Actinomycetota > Actinomycetes > Frankiales > Frankiaceae > Frankia > Frankia sp. ACN1ag. The sequence goes on from NZ_LJPA01000012.1 coordinate 15,472, forward strand.
GCGGCTCCTTCCGCCTCGAGTTCGAGCCGGTGTCCGGGCGGGGATCGGTGTACAGCTTCACCGAGACGCGCCGGGTGTTCCACCCGTTCTTCGCCGACCGAGTCCCCTACCTGCTCGCGTCGATCGAGCTCGCGGAGCAGACCGACCTGCGGATGCTGTCCAACCTGGTGGGGATCGCCGAGCCCGACGTCCGGTTCGGGATGCCGGTCGAGGTCACCTTCGAGGACCTCTCCGCGGACCTCACGATCCCGGTGTTCGCGCCCGCGGGGAGCCTCGCGTGAGGGGCGGGCGCCGGGTCGCCATCGTCGGCGTCGGCTACTCCGACGCCGGGCGGCGCACCGGGCTGAGCGAACGCCACCACGCCGCCCAGGCGGCGCGGGCGGCCCTCGCGGACGCCGGTCTCGAATCCGCCGACATCGACGGGCTGACCACCTGGGGTGGCAACCCGATCGACTTCGCGCACATGCTCGGCTTCTCGCCGCTGCGCTGGCACCTCGACGTCGGCATCTCGCCGGCCTTCATCAGCCCGGCCATCCACGCCGCGCACGCGGTCGCCAGCGGCCAGGCCGACGTGGTGGTGGCCATGCGGGTGATCCTGCAGCAGCCGAGCCGGGCCAACCTGTGGGCCGGCGGGACCGGGATGGCCTTCGACGCGCAGTTCCAGCACCCGTTCGGCGACCTGATGCCGGCGCAGTGGGCGGGCCTGCTGACCAACCGCTACCTGCACGAGTCCGACGCGACGGAGGAGGACTTCGCGAACTTCGCCGTCACCCAGCGCGGCTACGCCGCGAACAATCCCGAGGCGCTGTTGCGGGAGCCGCTGACGGCCGAGGACTACCTCGCCGCGCCCTACATCAGCAAGCCGCTGCGGCTGCTCGACTGCGACTATCCCTGCGACTCGGGTGCGGCCGTCATCTTCACCACCGAACAGCGGGCCCGCGACCNGCGCCAGAAGCCGGTGTTCGTCGAGGCGACCGCGCTCTCGGCGATCCACGACATGACCTTCGAGCTGCTGCCCGACATGGTCCGGACGTCGCCGGTGCACTGCCTGCAGGAGCTGTGGTCCAACACCGACCTGACCGCCGCCGACCTCGACTGCGCCCAGCTCTACGACGGTTTCAGCGTCATCACCCTGCAGTGGTTGGAGGCGTTGGGGGTCTGCGAGCCGGGGCAGGCCGGTCCGTTCGTCAGCAGCGGCGGGACGAGCCTCACCGGCGCGCTGCCCACGAACACCGACGGCGGCGCGTGCAACGTGGGCCGCCGCCACGGCGCGAACTTCTGCATCGAGGCCACCCGGCAACTGCGCGGCGGCCAGTCGGGCGAACGCCAGGTCGCCGACGCCGAGGTCGCGCTGTGGGCCAACGCGGTCGGCCCCTTCACCGGCGCGATGCTGCTCACCGGGTCGTAAGCGGCCCCCCGGGTCGTCAGCGGCTCACCGACCCGTCAGCGGCTCACCGCGACCCGGTAAGCGGCGGGTCCGCCGGGCCCGCGCGCACCCGCCGCGGGCGCTAGCGACTGTCCTGGCGCTCGCGGCGGACGGCGACCCGGCGACCCTTGATGGTGCTTCCCCGCAGTGAGGCGATCACCTCGTCGGCCGCGCCGTCGGGCACCTCGACGAGCGAGAACCGCTGCGCGATCTCGATGGCGCCGATGTCGCGGCCCGACAACCGGGTCTCCCCGGTGATCGCGCCGACGAGGTCCTGCGGCCGGACGCCGGCGCCACGGCCCGCACCGACGAACAGCCGAGCCATGCCCCCGCTGGCCGGTCGGGGTCGCCGCTCCCGGCGGCCGGCGCCGTCGCGTCCTGCCCGTTCGCCGCGCGCGTCGGCCACCGGCGGCAGGTCGGGGATGTCGTCTGCGTCGTCCGGCACGAAGCTGGCGTCGTGGGCGAGCTTCACCGCGGCCAGCGCGATCTCGATGGGGTCGAACTCGTCGGTGAGCGTCTCGACGACGACGCGGAACCGCTCCAGGTCGTCCTCGAGCAGGCTCTCCTGCAACGCGGCACGGGTCAGTTCCAGCCGCCGGGCGTGCAGATCGGCGACGGTGGGCACCTTCTCGACGGCGATCCGCTGCCGGGTGACCCGCTCGATCGTCTTGAGCATCCGGTGCTCGCGCGGCTCCGCCAGGGTGATGGCCACCCCCTCGCGGCCGGCCCGCCCGACCCGGCCGATCCGGTGGACGTAGGAGTCGGGCGCCGACGGGACGCTGTAGTTCACCACGTGGGTGAGCTGCTCGAAGTCCAGTCCGCGGGCGGCGACGTCGGTCGCGACGAGCAGGTCGGCCGTCGCCGTGCGCAGGCGCTCCATCACCCGCTCCCGCTGCTCCTGGCTCATCCCGCCGTGCAGCGATTCCGCCCGGTAGCCGCGCCCGTTGAGCGAGTCGGCGAGCTGGTCGACTTCCTCCCGGGTGCGGCAGAACACGATCGCCGATCGGGGCGACTCGACGTCGAGGATGCGGCCCAGCGCCGCCGTCTTGTATGCCCGGGGGACGACGTAGGAGACCTGCCGGACGAGCGGTGCCGCGCCTGGCTCCGGCGCCGCGCGGCCGATCTGGATGCGGACCGGATCGCGCAGGTGACGGCGGGCGATCTGGTCCATCCGAGGCGGTAACGTCGCCGAGAACAGCACGGTCTGGCGATCCTGCGGCGCCTGCTCCAGGATCGTGTCGATGTCCTCGGCGAAGCCCATGTCGAGCATCTCGTCGGCCTCGTCGAGGACGACGGTGTGCAGGCCGTCGAGGCGGAGCGTCCCGCGACCCATGTGATCGAGCGCGCGGCCGGGCGTGGCGACCACGACGTCGATCCCCTGCACCAGCGCGCGGACCTGCCGGCCGATCGGAGCCCCGCCGTACACCGGCAGGACCCGGGCGCCGAGATCACGACCGTACCGGTGGATCGCCTCGGACACCTGGACGGCGAGCTCCCGGGTCGGGACCAGCACAAGGGCCTGCGGGCCGCGGTCGCCGGTGCGGTCATCCGTCAGGCGGTGCAACAGGGGGAGCGCGAACGCGGCCGTCTTCCCGGTGCCGGTTGCCGCCTGGCCGAGCAGGTCACGGCCCGCGAGCAGGGGCGGAACGGCCTCCCGCTGGATCGGCGTCGGCTCCTCGTACCCGAGGGCGGCGAGGCTGCGCAGCAGCTCGGGCCGCAGCGCCAGCTCGGCGAAGCCGGCCACGTCGTCAGCCGGCTTGACGTCCCCTGCCGGCTTGACGTCCCCTGCCGGGTCGACGTCTCGTGCCGGGTCGACGTCTCGTGCCGGGTCGACGTCTCGTGCCGGGTCGACGTCTCGTGCCGGGCCGACGTCTCGTGCCGGGCCGACGTCCCTGGCCTGGCCTACGTCTCTCGTCGGGTCCGGATCCGGGTCCGGGTCGGTGGTCAAGCTCATGCGCATCCCCCAGTCGCGACTCGTGTGATCCGGGCATCCGCGCTGGTGCCGGCAGGTCTGCTCCGAAGGTAGTCGCTTGCCGCGCGCAGGTGCTGCGGACCGCCCGGGGAACGCCCCACCAGCGGCGTCGCCACCGAGTGCCCGCCGCATCCGGCTGGCATCACACTCCGTCACCGAACACCGGAATGGAACCTGTGAGCGGCTGGCGCGTGCNCCCGGTTGCGATCAAGGAGGGCTTGCCCGCACTCATGATCGCTGGAGCTGGAGCTGGAGCTGGGGCTGGGGCTGGGGCTGGGGCTAAGATCCGTCGCCCGGTTCCGCGGCGCTCTCCTGCGGCAGGCGTAGTGCTGGTGTATTACTTGGTCAGCTATCACTGTCGCGGATGGAGATCGCCTTCGGTTCCCGGTGGCGTCGCGTCGGCGCGGGCCCGCGGCCGGCGGCGCCCGGACAGGTGAGGAGGTCGGACGTGGAACGCACGCTCTACGGGGATGATCATGAACTGTTCCGGGAGTCGGTGCGCGCGTTCGTCGAGCGGTTCGTCAGTCCCGGCTACAGCCAGTTCATCGCGGATCGGGTCATCACCCGGGACGTGTGGCACGAGGCGGGCCGCGCGGGCTTCCTCGGCCTCGGTGTCGACGAGGAGCATGGCGGCAGCGGTGTGCACGACTACCGATTCAACGCCGTCTGGGTCGAGGAGCTGTCCAAGGTCAGCGCCGGGGTCGCGTCGTCGTTCAGCGTCCACACCGACATCGTCGCGCCCTATCTGGCGGACCTGACCACGCAGGAGCAGAAGAAGCGCTGGCTGCCCGCGTTCTGCTCGGGCGAGGTGGTCGCCGCGATCGGGATGACGGAGCCGGCGGCCGGCTCCGACCTGGCCGCGTTGCGGACGACCGCGGTCCCGGCCGGCTCGGACTGGATCATCAACGGATCGAAGACCTTCATCACCAACGGCTACTCCGCCGATTTCGTGGTGCTGGCCGCGCGGACCGATCCGGGGGCGAAGGCCGCCCGCGGCATCACGCTGTTCGGTGTCACGGCGGATACCCCGGGGTTCTCTCGGGGCCGCAAACTACACAAGGTCGGCCAGCCGGAATCCGACACGGCCGAGCTCTTCTTCACCGATATGCGGGTGCCGGGGGACGCGGTGNTCGGCGAGGTCAACCGCGGATTCCCGCTCATGATGGAGCGGCTGCCGCAGGAGCGCATCAGCGTCGCCGTCTCCAGCATAGCCCATGCCACCCAGATCCTCGGCGAGACGCTCGAGTACGTTGCCGAGCGCAAGGCGTTCGGCGCCGCCATCGGCAGCTTTCAGCACAACAAGTTTCTGTTGGCGGAGCTTGTCACGAAGATCGATGTCACCCAGGCGTTCGTCGACTCGTGCGTCGCGGCCCACAGTCGTGGACAGCTGTCCGCCGTCGACGCGGCGAAGGCGAAATGGTGGTCCTCCGAAGTCCAGAATGCCATCCTGGACGCCTGCGTGCAGCTTCACGGCGGATACGGCTACATGACCGAATACCGCGCCGCGCAGGCCTGGATGGACGGCCGGGTCACGAAGATCTGGGCCGGCACCAACGAGATCATGAAGGAGATCATCGGGCGCAGCCTCGGCCTCTGAGCCCCGCGGCGACCCCTCCCGCTCGTTTCCCACAAGCTGGGAGGGGCGTCGCACGCACACGGCCGCGCCCGGGTCGGGGCCGACGGCCGCGTGTCCGCCTCGAGCGGCCCGCGGACTTTCGCGCAGTGCTCGGCGAGGTGAATCCTCAGGCGTTCCGGTACACCAGGTAGACGTACTTGCCGCCGGCGCCCTTGTTCAGGTCGACATCGATGCGTCGCCACGGCGCCTGCGGCTGGATCCCGCTGTTGTCGCCGAGAATGACGTCCAGATCCTCGATCGGGCTGCCCAGGTGGGCTTCGCGGGTGAAGGCGGTGTAGATGTAGGCGCCGCCGGCGCCCTTGTTCAGGTCGACATCGATGCGGTGATAGCTCGGCGGCGCCGACTCGTCCTTGCTCAGCAGGAAGATGATGTTTGTGATAGGTGCACCGGAACCCTGCTCGTAGGCGAAATAGAGGTAGGCGCCCCCAGCGCCGGCGTTGAGATCCTTGCCTATCTTGATCCAGCCATCCGGTGTCGGCTCGTCGTCGACGAGTACGGTCAGATTCGTGACACCACTCATGTGAACATCCCCCACGCTGGTCGGCTGCTGCTGGTCGGCAGACCTGGTATCAGCATCGTTGCACGGAGAATCGGGCCTCGTCCGCGGAAAAAGGGAATGTCGAGGGCTGGTGGCAGCAGTCCGGCCGCGGTATTTCATGGCCGGGCAACAATGGCGTCGTGCGACCGTGGAGGTGGCTCGCGTCAGAAGAGGGTCGCGGGCGCGGTCGGTATCGGCTGCGGCAGGGGCGCCAACGCGGGCACGCGTGCCCGTACCTCGTCGTGGAAGCGGCGGGCGAGTTCCGGGGCGTCGGCGTTGTCCGGGGTGTGGATGAAGACGGTGGGGGAGCGGCCCTCGCGCAGCCAGTCGACCACGACGTCGACCCAACGCTGCCAGCCTTCGACCGTCCGGGCGGAATCGTCGCGGCCGAGGTAGCGGACGATCGGCCGGTCGGTCAGCGCGACCGATCGCAGCGGCACGCGCGGCTTCTTGGTCCAGGCGTCCCGTTCGGCATCGCTGGTCGGCGGGCTGCGGAAGAGGGCGGTGGTGTCGAAGGGAATCCATTCGGCGGCCGCGACGGCGAGTGCCGCCTCCAGCGTGCGCATCGCCCGGGGATCGTCGAAGAACGCCCGGTGGCGGACCTCGACGGCGTACCGGTGGGACCGGGGAAGCCGGCCCAGGAAGCGGGCGAGCGCGGGGACGTCGGCGGGCGCGAACGATCCCGGTAGCTGAATCCAGACCGCATGGGCCCGCGGGCCGAGTGGCTCGATCGCCGCCAGGAAGGCGTGCAGGGCCTCGTCGACGTCGGTGAGTCGGCGTTCGTGCGTGATGACCTTCGGCAGCTTGAGCACGAAGCGGAAGTCGGCATCGGTCTGCTGCGCCCACGAGGCCACGGTGTCCCGGGTCGGAGTCGCATAGAAGGTGGTGTTCCCTTCGACCGCGTTGCACCAGCCGGCGTAGTGCCGCAGGCGTTCGTGCGGCGCAAGCGGATGCGGGAGGAATCGCCCCTGCCACGACTTGTGCGTCCACATCGCGCATCCCACCTGCAGTCGCATGGTCCCCCCTTCGTGCCTCNCCCGTNCCCGTNCCCGTNCCCGTGGCGGACGGGCCCGAGCGCGCTCGCCAGGTTCCGACCGCCTCGCCTGCGACTGACCTGTCTGCGACTGACCCGTCTGCGACTGACCCGTCTGCACTGTATTCGGGCGTCGCGTCCGCCCCGGCCTGCCCAGAACGCCGCGCCACCGTTTTNACATTCTGGATGATGATTATCATCCTGTTCTGGATGATCGTGGTCATCCACCAAGTGGCGAGTGGTCGGAGCGTGGGGCCTCGCCACGAGATGCGGAAGGCGTGGGGCAGTGACCAACGTCGAATACGACCGTGCCCGGACCGGGCTGGTGTTGATCGATCCGTACAACGAGTTCCTCGCCGAGGCGGGCAAAATCTGGCAGGTGGTGCGGGAGATCGCCGGCGCCGTCGACCTGCACCGGCATCTGGCCGAGGTGCTGGCTGCGGTGCGGGCCGCGCGCATTCAGGTCTTCGTGGCGCCGCACCGGCGGCGGCAGCCCGGCGACTTCGACAACTGGAAGCACCTCACGTCGGGACAGCGGGCGATCCAGAGCGGCGCGATGCTCGCGGCGGGAAGCTGGGGGGCGCAGTGGTACCCCGAGTTCGGCCCGAGGCCGGGCGACGTCGTCGTGCACGAACACTGGGTTTCCGGCGGCTTCGCCAACACCGACCTGGACTTCCAGCTCAAGCAGCACGGAATCGAGAAGATCATCCTGGTGGGTCTGGTGGCGCACACCTGCGTGGAGTCGACGGGCCGGTTCGGTGCGGAACTGGGCTACCACGTGACGCTGGTCAAGGACGCGACCGCGGCCGNCAGCGCGGAGGCGATGCACGCCGCGCACGACATCAACGGCCCCACCTACGCCCACTCCATCGTGTCGACGAGAGAACTCCTCCCCGCACTGCCCACCGGATAGGCGGACCCATGGGACATTCCCAGCAGGACAAGGCGGCGAGCCACGACCGGGTCGTCCGCGTCGCCGCGGCCCGGTTCCGCGAGGCGGGGCTCGACGGCCCCGCGGTGGCCGAACTCATGCAGGAGGCCGGGCTGACGCACGGCGGCTTCTACCGTCATTTCCGCTCCCGCGAGGACCTCGTCGCCGAGGCGGTGGAGCACATGAGAACGCAGTTCGAGCACGGCATGGCGGCGGCCGCCGAGAACGGGTTCACCGGCCTGATCAACCAGTACCTGACCGAGGCCCACCGTGACTCCCCGGCAACCGGCTGCGCGGTGGTCGCGGTGGGCGGCGACGTGGCGAGGAGCGGCGAGCGGGCTCGCGCCGCGTATACCCACCAGGTGGAGCTCTATCTCGAGCTCATCGGCGAGCTCATCGGCGAACCCGTCGGCGGAGTCGGCGGCACCGCTGATCCGGCCGCCCGGCAACGAGCCGTCACGACCCTCAGCACCATGGTGGGCGCGATGCTGATCGCTCGAGCGGTCAACAGCAGCGAGCTGTCGCAGGAATTCCTCGACACGGTTCGAGGCCATCTCACCGGGCAGGCGGGGGAGCGACCAGCCTGACCGTCACCGTCGGCCGTCTCGCGACCGCCGCGACGACGTCGTCTTCTACAACGCCCGCCGCGGCGCCGCCACGACCACCTGACGGGTCGCGAGAGCCAGGAAACGGTGCGGTGGGTCGTCGTGGCTGTCCAGCCGCCAGCCGGAGGCGGCGAGCATCGGTCCGAGCCGGGCGGCGGACAGCGGCGAGCATCTCCGGAGTCACGTCCAGGCCGAGCACCCTGCCGGTGGGACCGACGGCGTCCCGCAACGCCGGCAGCGCGCGTCCGGTGCCGCACCCGGCGTCGAGGACCACCGCCCCGGGACGAAGACCGATCTCGCGGACGGCGGCAGCGTAGGCGGGCAGGTCGTCGCCGAACTTCGTGTCCCACGTCGCGGCGCGCACGCCGAAGAACGCCTGGCTCTCCCGGACGTGCCAGCCGCCGTCGCCCGCCAGCCGGTCCGCGACCCGACGGATCACCGGCCAGGCCGGGTCATCCACATCCACGACGACGTCGGCGCGACGCCCACCGTCGTCGCCGCGGACCCGCCTGCTGCGCAGCCGGACGACGACATCCCACCCACCCGCCGGCGCGTCCGCCCGCCACGACGCAGCATCAGTGACCGCCACCCCACCGTCCTCACCCATCGACGCGGCGCCCACGAGCCGATCGCAGTCCCGACCCGTCGCCCGCACCTCGTCGGCGATCCAGCCGGCGACGAGCCCGGTCATGCCTCCGTCGTCGGCACCGTCGACCAGCACCCGCACCCCGCCGGCCGGCAGCATCCCGACGATCGTGCGCAGCACCGTCTCCCACCGACGGGCCTGCTCCCCGGCCATCGCCCGCCCCTCCGCCGACACCGCGGCTTCTCCGGCGCCCCACATAGCCCATGATGGCGAACCGGGCGGCCCGCCCCGGCTCATCGCGACGCGTCGAGCTGGTCGAGCCACGCGTGGAACACCAGGCGGGCACGCGCGGCCAGCCGCGCACCAGGTCCGCGTCCGCGAGCGCGGCGTCCACCGCGCCGACGGACGTGTCGTCGCTGTCGCCCGCGTCGCTGTCGCCCGCGTCGAGGTACCGCACGCGGTAGCCGCGTTCGGACAGCAGGGGTTCGAGGATGCCGAGATCCTCGAACGGGACGTGCCGAACGGCTATCGCGGTGCGAGGAATGACCACAGCTACCGCCTACCACCCTGAGTCGACGCCACGCCAGCGCCTTCCTGTGGTCGCGGATACCGACCGGACCCATCGAGTGGGCGATCGCGCGGCTATACCAGGAGACCGGTGCGCGTCAAGGGAAGCCATCACCGACTTCGCAACCCCGACCCTCACGGGCATGACGTCACCGTTCCCGTCCACGCGGGAGTGGGTCTCTAGGCGCGGTCCTCGTCGGCGTCGGGGAAGTACAGGTAGAGGTCCATGGCCTGCATCATCGTGCGGAGCACGCGCCGAAGCTGGCGCTGCTGCTCGTCGTCGAGGAAGGCCAGGGTGCGATCCTCGGCTTTCCTGGTCGCCGCCTGGGCGCGAGCGAGCAGCTCGGTGCCCTCCGGCGTGATCCGGACCTGAAGGATCCGCCCGTGGGTGGGGTGCGGCTCGCGGTCGACGAGGCCCCGCTCGAGCAGCCCGGCGATCGCCGTCGACATCGACTGCGCGGTGACCCCGTTGCGCTGGCCCAGAGTGGCTCCGGACAGTGCCCCGGGGTCCACGAGGCCGAGCTGGGCGAGCGCGCCGAGCTGGGTGTGGGTCAGCGAGAACTCACGCAGCGCTCGGTCGACCTGCTGGGCGAGCGCTGTGCTCACCCGCCGCATCAGGTACGGCAACCGCTCCTCGAAGTTCTCCGCCACCGTGCTCCCTGTTCCGTTTCCTCCGTCGCGCCCGTGCTTGCGTGGCCACGGTAGCGGCCTGGACATGTGTCAGGTGCCTGATAATGTAACTGATATTGGCACGATCCGGCTCGAGAGGAGCAGAGCTATGAGCGCAGCACGCACCGTCGTGGTCACCGGCGCCTCCGGCGGCATCGGTTCCGAGATCGTCGACCGGTTTCTGACCCAGGGCGACACCGTCGTCGCCGCCGACGTCTCGTCGGAGGCGCTCGCCACCTGGCGCGCCCGGTGGGACTCGGGCGCGCCCGGCGGGCAGCACCCGTCGCTGCACGCCGTCGTCGCGGACATCTCCAGCGAGGAGAGTGTCGCCGAGCTGGCCGAGGCCACGCGGCGACGCTTCGACACCGTCGACGTGCTGATCAACTGCGCCGGTATCTTCCCCTCGGTTCCCTTCGAGGAGATGACCGTCGAGCTGTGGCGTCAGGTGCTCGAGGTCAACCTCACCGGCACCTTCCTCATGACGCGGGCGTTCGTCCCCCTCATGAAGGCGAGCGGCCGCGGTCGCATCGTGAACATCGGGTCCGGCTCGGTCTTCAGCGGTACGCCCCTGCAGTCGGCCTACGTCGCGTCCAAGGGCGGCATCATGGGCCTGACCCGGACCCTGGCGCGCGAGCTCGGCGGGTACGGCATCACGGTCAACCTGGTCACCCCGGGGCTCACCGCCACCCCGGCGGCGGCCGACGTGATTCCCGCGTCGGTGCTGGCGGAGCAGCGACAGTTGCGGGCGCTCCAGCGGGACGAGACCGCCGAGGACCTGGCCGGCCCGGTCTTCTTCCTCGCCTCCGACGACGCCGCCTTCGTCACCGGCCAGACGCTCAACGTCGACGGAGGCCGCCACCTGCTGTGACCGTCGTACGGCCTGAGGGGTGCAGGGCAGGGTAGCGACGCCAGCGGCCGAGAATCGGGGTCGGGGTCGGAATCAGTTCCCCACGCCGAGGCTCGACATGTGCGCGGATGGATACCGATCGCCGCGCGCCGCGCCCGCCGGCACCGCCTTCTCGATCTCGGCGAAGTCGTCCAGGGTGAGGTTCAGCTCCGTCGCGGGCAGTGCCTCGGCCAGTCGCTGGCGGGTGCGGGCGCCGATCAGCGGCACGATGTCCCGGCCCTGCGCGGCCACCCAGGCGATGGCGAGCTGGGCGACGGTGCAGCCCTTCGCCTCGGCGACCCGGCGCAGTGCCTCCACCAGGGCGAGATTGTGTTCCACGTTCCCGTTCGAGAACCGCGGGCTGAGGCCGCGGACATCGCCAGGGCCGGCGACGTGACCGGCGCTCCAGTGCCCGGAGATGAGGCCCCGCCCGAGGACCCCGTACGCGGTCAGGCCGATGCCCAGTTCCCGCAGCGTAGGCAGAATGTCCGCCTCCACCGCGCGGGACAGCAGCGAGTACTCGATCTGCAGATCGGCGATCGGGTGCACGGCGTGCGCCCGTCGTATCGTCTCGGCGTTGACCTCCGAGAGCCCGATGTGTCGGACATGACCGGCGTCGATCATCTCCTTGATCGTGCCCACCGTCTCCTCGATCGGTACCCCGGGGTCCAGCCGGGCGGGACGGTAGATGTCGAGGTGATCGGTGCCCAGCCGGGTCAGCGAGTAGGCCAGGAAGTTCTTCACCGCCTCGGGACGGCCGTCATGCCCGCCGAACTCGGAGCCCGGTCCCCGCAGCGAGCCGAACTTGACGCTCAGCGTGTAGCTGTCGCGGTCCCGGCCGCGCAGCGCCTCGGCGAGCAGCAGCTCGTTGTGGCCCATGGCGTAGAAATCGGCGGTGTCGATCAGCGTGACGCCGGCCTCCAGCGCGGCGTGCACGGTGGCGATACTCTCCGCGCGGTCGGCCGCGCCGTAAGCCCCCGACATGCCCATCGCACCCAGGCCCAGCGCGGAGACGGCCGGTCCGGTGCTGCCCAGGGTTCGTGTCTGCATCGCGTTCTCCTCGTTGTCGCTGGCGCCCGTCGTCGCCGGCGCCACCCACCATGCGCCTGCGCCGGGACGGGCAGCAGCGGAGTGTTCATCGTGGGAGCGCGGCTCCCTGGCTCGGCCTGCCGGGTCCGAGGGAGCATGAATCCATGCAGCGTGCCGAGCTCGCCGACTTCCTGCGCCGCCGCCGCGAGACGATGCGACCGGCCGAGGTCGGGATCGCCGACGGCCCCCGGCGCCGCACCACCGGCCTGCGCCGGGAGGAGGTGGCCATGCTCGCCGGCATGTCGGTCGACTACGTCGTACGCCTCGAGCAGGGCCGCAGCAGCCAGCCCTCGGCCCAACTCCTCGGCGCGCTGGCCCGGGCGTTGCGCCTCGCCGACGACGAACGCGACCACCTGTTCTACCTGGCCGGCCACCGACCCCCGCCCGCCGACGGCGTGGCCCGCCTGGCTCGCGCCGGCCTGGTGCGCATGCTTGATCTGCTCGGCGACACCCCGGCCCTGGTGCTGTCCGACCTGGGGGAGGTTCTCGCCCAGAACCGGGCGGCCATCCTGCTGCAGGGCGATCACACCGGCTTCTCCGGCGACCGGCGCTACATCGCGTATCGGTGGTTCACCGACCCCGCTGCTCGGGCCGCCTGCCCGGTGGAGGAACAAGAACACCGGGCTCGTCAGATTGTCGCCGACCTGCGCGCGGTCGCCGGCCGGCGGTCCGGCGACCCCACGGTCGCTGGACTCGTCGAGCGGTTGCAGGCCGCGAGTACCGACTTCCGCCGGTTCTGGGCCGAGCATGAGGTGGCGGTGAGGCGGGCCGACCGCAAGACCATGCTCCACTCGCGGGTGGGCCGCCTGCTGATGGACTGCGAGACCCTGGTCACCCCCGACCAGGGTCAGCGGCTGCTGGTGCNCACCCCGGCGAATACCGAGGCCCACGAGCGGCTGGAGCTGCTGCGCGTGCTCGGCCTCGAGGACTTTCCCAAGGGGCTCCGGGCACGCCCCTGACGTGAGGCGGGCCGGTGCGGCTCACCGGGGCCGCGCGACCGACGGCTGCGTGCCGCCTTCGAGGGTGGCGGGGCGTTCGAGGGCGGCGAGGAAGGTTTCGGCCGCGTCCTGGACCCGGTCCCGATCACCGGTGGCGAGCAGGTCGAGCAGCAGCCCGCGGATGGTGGCGATCACGAGGGTGGCCGTGCGCGTCGCGGTCGCCGGGTCGGTGTCCGGTCCCTGGGCGTCGACCAGGGCGCTCATCCAGTAGGCGACGACGTGCTCGAGGAACGCCGCGAACTGCTGCGGAGCCTGTAGTGCGCGCCCGTAGACCGCGAAGAACAGCCTGAACTCCGCTTCGTGTTGCGGGTCGAACGCCCGGGTCCAGGACGCGCGGGCCTCCGCGGCCAGGTCGGGCTGCTCGCCGGCCAGGTCGCGAGTGGCCGCGAAGATGCGCTCCCGCAGGCGTCCGAGGATGGCCTCGAGCATCTGCTCCTTGGTGCCGAAGTGATGCACCAACGTCGTGGGCGACACCCCGAGGGCGGCGGCGACGGGCCGCCACGTCAGCTCGGAGAACCCGTACTCGGCCGCGTACTCGACCGCCGCGTCGAGCAGCTCGGCCCGCCGCTGATGGTTGACCGGCCGTCCCGCCATGGCCGCCGCCTCCCGGGTCGTCGTGGTTTGACGTTGCTGGTACGGCCGCATACTGTCATTTCTAGTACGGTCGTACTATCAATGGTAGACGGGCATCCCGGGTCGCTCGCCGCGCATCCACCCCGGTGCGCGCCCCCATCGTGGAGGTTTCCCATGCATGTGTTCGTCACTGGAGCGTCGGGCTGGGTCGGTCGCGGGCTCGTCCCCGACCTGATCGCCGCCGGTCACACGGTCACCGGGCTCGCCCGCTCCGACGCCGCGGCCGTCGCCCTGCGGGCGGCGGGGGTCGCGGTCCGCGCGGGATCGCTCGACGACCTTGACACCCTGCGTGACGCCGCCGCGGCCGCCGACGGCGTCATCCACCTCGCGTTCAAGCACGACATCGCCTTCGCCGGCGACTTCGCCGGCGCCACCGACGCCGACCGCGCGGCGATCGGGACCTTCGGTGAGGCCCTCGCCGGCACCGACAAGCCGTTCGTCATCGCCTCCGGCATCCTCGGCGTGCTCGGCCTACCGCCGGGAGTCGTCGCCACCGAGAACGACGGGCGCGCCGCGCAGGACGCCGATCGCGAGGTCCCGATCAGCGGGGCGAACGGGCGGATCGACAACGCCAACTACACGCTCGCGCTCGCTGCCCGCGGGGTCCGCTCCTCGGTCGTGCGGCTGCCACCGGCCACCCACGGCGACGGCGACAACGGGTTCATCCCGACCGCGATCGACTTCGCGCGTCAGAAGGGCGCCGCGGCCTACGTCGGCGACGGAACCAACCGCTGGCCGGCCGTCCACCGCGACGACGCCGCGCGCCTGTTCCGCCTCGCCCTCGAAGCGGCGCCGCCCGGTTCGGCGCTGCACGCGGTCGGCGACGAGGGCGTCCCCCTCCGCGAGGTCGCCGAGGTCCTCGCCGCCCATCTCGACCTTCCCGCGGTCTCCGTCACCCCCGACCAGATCGGGGATTACGTCGGCTTCCTCGGCGGCTTCTGGGGATTCGACGGCCCCGCCTCCGCGCAGATCACCCGCGACCTACTCGGCTGGCAGCCAACCCGTCCGGGTCTGATCGCCGACCTCAAGGAAGGCCACTACTTCGCCTGATACTCCCACCGGTTCAGCTGGGACAGGACCCCGTCGATCAGCTCCCCGCAGCGGAGTGCGGCCCCGGCGCCGCGGTCGGGAGATCGGCTCGGCGCGCCGCTTCGAGAAGGCGCTTGTCGTAGGTGACAAACGCCTCCATCCGGGTGTCGTTCTCGTCGGACAGCCGAAGGGCGGTAGCGAGGTGAATGGCGTCGGGAGACCGTAGGAGCGGGTCATCAAAGGCGGCCGCGACGGCGCGCACGTGGGCATCGATTTCCAGGCGGTACATCCGGTCCAGTACTCGCGGCACGCGTCCGAGTGCTTCCGGGGCGGCTCGCCTGATCGCGCGCGTCACCTCCACCTCCGCCAGGGTGGAGGTGAAACGTGGTAGGGCGTCGCGGACGTTGAGCCAGTCAACAAGCGCGGGGCTTTCAGGTTCGGCCACGACAAGTTTCACTACTGCCGCCGAATCCAGGTAGATCACCAGCGTTCCTCGTCCCGCATGGCGATCAGATCGTTGGTCGCACTGACGGCGGGGTCGCCAAGAAGCGGCGGCATGGGCACCGGCCCCTCCGTCGCCGGCGGTATCGCGCGGCCCTCCGTCACAAGGCGGTCGAGCGCTGCTGTGCCACGGCCGATGGGGACCAGCCGCGCAACCGGACGCCCGCGGTCGGTCACCTCGATCGTCTCTCCGCGCCGAACCCGGTCGATGACCTGGCTGGTGCTCTGATTGAGTTCCCGCACCCCGACCCTGTCCACGTGCCCAGTGTAGAACATCATGTCCTACGTAGTGGTTGCGGGCATCGAGCCCCGGCCAGGCACCCGCCGGCCGGCGGTCCCCGGCTTGGCTGGACGGTGGGGCGGTCACAGGGAGCGGATGACCCTGATCCGGTCGGCCATGGCGCGGCGCGCGGCGTCGCTCTGGTAGGCGATGGCGTCGTACTCGTGCGGGGCGCCTGGGGTGAGGTGCAGTTCGACGGGCACACCACCGCGGCTGAGCAGCAGCGCGTAGGCCAGATCCTCGTCGCGGAAGATGTCGAGCTGGCCGACCTCGAGGTAGGCCGGTGGCAGCCCGGTCGCGTCCTCGAGCCGGGCGGGAGCCGCGAGTGCCGGTACCTCGGTGCCACCGGCGCGCGCACCGAGGAACGCCTGCCAGCCGGTGATGTTGTCCTCGTAGGTCCAGGCGGCGTAGGGCACGATGTGCGGGTCCGGAATCGTGGTGCGGTCGTCGAGCATCGGGAAGATCAGCAGTTGTCGCGCGATGGCCGGTCCGCCGCGGTCGCGGGCGAGGATCGACACCGCGGCCGCCAGGCCGCCGCCCGCGCTGTCGCCCATGACGGCGATGCGAGCCGGATCGACGGCGAGCTCGGTGGCGTGCTCGTGCAGCCACTGCAGCCCGGCGTAGACGTCCTCGACCGGGGTGGGGAACGGGTGCTCGGGGGCGAGACGGTAGTCCACGGCGAGGAAGGGCACGCCGCTGCGTGACACCAGGCGGCTGACGGCGCCGTCGTTGATCGACACGCTGCCGAGGATCATGCCGCCGCCGTGGAGGTACAGCACCGCGGGGCCGGGCGCGACGTCGTCGGTGTCGCTGGTGTCGGTGTCGCTGGTTCGATACCAGCGCAGGAGCAGCCTGGCTCCGTCCGCGGTGGTCAGCTCGTGATCGGTGATGCGGACGTCGTCGGCGGTGGGCTGAAGCCGGTCGACGGTGGCGAGCATCGTGTTCATGACGACGCGGCGGCCGTCGACATCGCCCACCGGCGGCGGTGCCACATCGGCCAGCCCGGCCATGAGGGGGCCGAGCGCCTCGGCGATCTGCGGATCGAGTTCAAGCGTCAACGGTCCGATGTCCTTCCCTGGGCTTGAAGATCCGGTGGGCGGCGCGGGGGGTCGGCGGGCGGTGAGCCCCCCGGCAGGTCATGACGCGCCCGGCCCGGATGCGCCGAGTTCCGCGATGTAGGCGGCCAGTGTGCGCGGCTCGCGCCGCAGGATCGTGCGGAGCACGAGTGCATTGCCGCCATGGAAGCCGTGCCGGTCGTACTCGGCGAACATCGCGCCCAGACCGGCGGGCTGCCCGGGCGGCAACGTGAACCCGGTGGGCAGGTCCTCGGCGGTCACCGCGCGACCGGCGGCCTCGGTCATCAGCTCGGCGAGCCGCACGCGGTCCACCGTGCCGGGTGCGGCGAGCTCGAACGTGCCGAAGGAGAGCCGATCGTCGACGAACGCGAGCGCGGCGGCCTCGGCGACGTCGCGGTAGTCGACGTAGGTCATCTTCGCGTGCTTCGACCAGGGCATGACGAGCGTGCCGGTGCGGCGGGCCTGCTCGTAGGCGCCGTCGAGGCCCTGCATGTACATCGCGGGCTGCAGGATCGTGAAGTCCAGCGTCGAGGCGTAGAGGGCCGCCTCGATCGGCCGGGTGCTGGCGTGGTTCTCCAACGGTAGGGAGGGGTGGTAGACGCCGTTGTAGACGATCTTACGGATGCCGGCGGACTGCGCCGCCTCAACGAGGTTGAGTCCCATTTTCGTCGCGTCCGGCGCGAAGGCCGGGGTGATCAGAAANGCGCCGTCGACGCCGTCGAACGCGGCGCGCAGACTGGCCGGGTCACCGAGGTCCGCGGTGACGGTCTCGCCCGCGCCGTGCCCCAGCGGGATGTCGCGCTTGCCCGGATCGTGCACGACCGCGCGTACGTCGATGCCGTGGCGCACGAGAGCGGGCACGACCAGCCCGGCGAACGTGCCGGTTGCCCCGGTCGCGAGGATCTTCATCGCGGCGGTCCGACGACGATATTGCCGAACTTCTCGGCCGCTTCGGCCATCCGTTCGGGGGAAATCTGGAAGCCGTCGGGTCGCGGGGTGGACTTGTCGCGGCCGCTGTAGCGGAACATGCCCTCAATGCCGGCCGGCGTGTTGATCATCAATAGGTCGGCCTTCTTCGACGTGATCCGGTAGGCGTGCGGCTTACCCTTGGGGAGGAAGACCACGCCGCCTTCGGACAGCTCGTACTCGCGGTCGTCGTACCAGACCAGCGCGGTACCGCTGATCAGCATGAACACCTCGTCCTCGAGGGTGTGCGTGTGATAAGGCGGCGCCTCGCCCTCGCTGACGTCGAATCTGCCCATCATCAGCTGGCCGTCGGTCGCCGCGCCGTCGAGCACCATCGTGAGAGTTCCGCCGTCGAGNCATTCGAGCTGCTGTTGCTGCTGGGCCTGGGCGAGATAGAGCATGCTCACGCCGTTCTCCTTCGCATCGTCGGTGCAACGTCCATCGCGCCTTCCAGCCCGGGGCCGGCACGGCGCGCCACGCGGGACGGAGCCCTCAACCGGGTGCGATTTCTGGCATCCACGCGCTAAGCCTCATGGTGACCACGCCTCGAGCCTAGGCGTACACGCATCCGGCGCGCATGCGCTTGATTGCTACAAAGATGTTCCTTATTGCGGCGCTCGCGCCTCAGGCTCGGTCACGTGTGGTCGCGGCCGGCCGCAGTCCATCGCGGCCGGTCGCAGTCGATTGCGGTAGTTCGCAGTCGATCGCGGCCGGTCGTAGCCCCTACGTCGCGCGGCTGCGGCGGAACGCCCGAGGCGCCATACCGGTCTCGCGGCGGAACGCGGTCGAGAACTGGCTGGCGCTGCTGAACCCGCACTGCCGCGCGATGTCGGCGACGGACAGATCGCTGTCCTCGAGACGATGCCGCGCCACGTCGATCCGCAGGCGGGTGAGAAACCGGCGTGGCGGCAGTCCCGTCGAGGCGTGAAAGACGCGCAGGAAGTGATACGGGCTCAGCCCGGCGCTGCCGGCCAGGTCGGCGAGCGACAGGGGCAGGTGAAGGTTGTCCCGCATGAACTCGACCGCCGTCCGGACCCGGGCGTCCTCCCTCCCGACGCCGACGGGCCCCGGCGATCCGGTCCCGTAGTGGCTGAGCACATGGGCGAGCAGGAAGGCCGCCGAGGTCTGCGCGTACAGCTCGTCGACTCCCGCGGCCATCGCGTGCGTGAGCGCGGTCAGGACGCTGCGCACGACGCGGTCCTCGGTCAACACCGGCTCCGTCAGGGTGACCGGCGAGGACCGTCGATGGCTCAGCAGGGCGGCGGTACGCGCGAGATCGGCTGCCGGGAGAACCATGACAACGAGCTCGCGGATGCCGCTCCCCGCCTGCGTCCACTCATAACTCAGCGGTACTCCGGCTGGGACGATCCACGCCTTCCCCGGCGCGAGCTGGGCGGATCGCCGCGCTACTCCGTCGCGTCGTTGCACGGCCACGCTTCCACGGGTCACGAGCATGATCCGGGGATGGGGCAGGACGCCCATGTCCGCGCGTCCCGAGGAATCACAGCGCTGAGCGACCCGGACGAGCACCGACTCCCAACCGGTATCCCGCACGCTGCAACGTCGGGTCGCACACCGCACGTCCTGGTCGAAGCGCTGCGCCAGGTCAGCCGCGGCGAACCGCATCGCCCCCGACGCCAACGGATCTGCCGTCACGCTGAGCTCCTGTGCTCTCGTCCTCAGGCCCCGCGGCGCGGGTCGCCTCGCCGTGTCCAACCCAGTCTGCACAGCGAGAGGCCGTCGAGCAGGCGAGGCAATCAGCTCCCCCGGCGACCCGCTGGGCAGGCTCACAGACCGGGAACGAGCGGTGCTGGCCCTGATGGCACGCGGGCACTCCGTGGAAGCCGGCGCAGGACCGTTGTCAATCAGTCTTGGTCGACGCCGAGAAGTCGACCTGTGTAGGCGGGTAGCACGCTGTGATCCAGCCACGAGTCGAGGACGGCCGTCTGCCGCGGGTCGTGTCGTCGCTTGGTTTCGATGCCGGCGCGCAGTTCGAGCAAGGTGATGACGGAGAGGAAGGTGCCTGATGGCGACAGGGTTTCTGCCCAGGCGTTGAATCGGTCGTCCCTGCGCGTGGACGGTTTGCGGAGTTCCGAGATGACGTTGGTGTCGAGCAGGAAACTCACAGGTCGACCTCGCGCAGCGAGTCCCGTGGACGCACAGGCTCGAAGTCGATGTCCTCGTCCAGAACGAATACGTCGCCCAGACTGCCCGCGGTGCCCGTGAGCCGCTGATAGTCGGCGAACGACAGCAGGACGTGCGATGGCCTACCGTGATCCGTAATGATCACAGGGCCATTGGCGGCGGCCCGCTTGACCGCGCTCACGTCGCGGTTGAACTCCCACGATGAGACGATCGACATCTCGACCACCTCCCTGGTAGGTACGTACCTACGCTATCCGTCAGGGGGTGCCTCGCCCAGCCGGGTGCCGAAGATCGCGACACTCGACTTTGCCCCCGTCGACGCCCGCGACGTCGCCACCGCACACCGGCTGGCGCTTCAGGTACCGGCCGCCGCGGGCCGCCGGTACATCCTGTCGACCGAGGCCATCTGGCTCGCCGACATCGCCCGACGGCTCGTCGTCAGCGAACGCACCGTCGAAGGATACGTACGCCACCTACTGATCAAGATCGGGCTGGCCGAGGTGGACCACGGCCACCGCCGCGTGCTCGCTGTCCTCGCTGTCCTCGCCCACCTACGACACGCCGCCCTGCCGGCCCCGCCCATGCCCGGCGTCTGGCTGGAAACAGCGGTTCGGGTGGCGGCAACCCGGTTGTCTACCCGGGGCTCGAACCAGCCACCGACGTCCTGACCAGCACCGCTCCGAGACACCGACCTCACAGCGATAGATCGCAAACCACACCCGCGCAGGTCACAGGCCTGATCAGTAACTAGGTGGGCCGTCAGGGACTCGAACCCTGAACTCGCCGGTTAAAAGCCGGCCCGACCGTGTGTCAACCGCTGTCCGATAGTGTCGAATAGCGTTCCTCACCAGCATGTTTCACGCTGTGTAATGTCAGAGCGTGTCGGGGAAGTACGCGCCTGACCGCGCCGTTCGCGCCCACATCCCGGCCACAATGATCATGTTCTGATGCGGCCCGGTTCCCGCCTGGGGGAGCCGGGCCGCCATCCGTTTCGGGCGGTCGCCGGCGACGCCGAGGCGCCTGCCAGCTCAGGATCTACCGCAGCACGACGATCCCCGGCCAGGTGCCACGCCCACCAGCCACATCCGCCGCGACTTCACCGCCACCCAACCCTCGTCGGCTGGCTGGGCGCCGACGATGGACAGGCCGGGCTGGCCCAGCGGTATTGTGCCCGATGACGCCGAGCAGGGTGTGCAGTCCGGTGACGTCGTGGCCGACGGCGACCGGGGATCGGCCCGGCCGCGGGATGCTGGGCGATCAGCCGCAGCACCTGCCAGCGCGCAAACCGATCCGCCGCACCGCATCGCTCTTCGCGCCGGTTGGACGGCTGTGAGGGGCCCGGTCGGCCTGAGGCCCGTGGGTGCGATGGGTAGGCGATCGGATGTCTTTCTGGGGATGTTCTTTGCCACCACGGTCTGATCGGCTACTTTCTGTGTCATGTCGGCGGTTTTGTTGGCGCTGTGGGGCCTCTTCGGCGGGTTCGCCGTGGAAGGCCTTGATCTTTATGCGGCGGTACGTCGGCATGGCCGCTGGCCGTGGCAGCGGGGGAGATCGAGGGAAGCGGGCCCGCGGGCGTATCTGGTGGCCGAACTGGTGCGGCTGGCGATCGGTGCGGGTCTGGCCGCGGCGGCGGGGACGTCCGGTCAGATCACCACACCGTTCGCCGCGCTGGCGGTGGGGGTAGCGGCTCCGCTGGTGGTCGAGCGTCTGAGCCACGCGATCCCCCTCGAGGTGTCCGCCGTTCCCGCGCCCGCCGATCGTGCATCGCTGGAGCCGGACGTGGTGTCAGCCGGCCCGGCCGGGTCGGGTCCGCGGATGGGAGACTGATCGTGCGCGCCGAGTCGTTTGCCGGGCAGGTCCTCGCGGTGCTGTCGCGACGCACGCCGGCGTTCACCCCGCTCGACGGCGAACCGGAGACCTTCCCCGGCCGAGCCGTCGCCCTGCTCGAGCGTTCCCAGCGACTACCAGGGGGCCCGGGCACCGGAGATCATCAGAATAGTTTGCCGGNGGCTGTGCGCCATTCCCGGGCCCCTGGTCCCTTGCGGGCCGGGTGGCTGGTGGGAGCCGCTGTGATGGTAGTGGCAGTCGTTGCCGCTGTCGGGCTGTCAGCTTTGCGGGGTCAAGAGCGAGACAGCATCGTTCCTGCCACGCTTCCGTACAGGCTCGGCCTTCTGGACGCTGGAAATGCCGGTGCCGTCGCCTCGGTGGCATTCAGTCCCGACGACCGTACCCTCGCCACAGGCGGCGACAAGGCAGTCGCCCTGTGGGACCTCACCGACCGGGCCACGCCGCATCAGCTGGGCACGCTGACCGGCACCCTTGGCGGCATCGCCTCGGTGGCGTTCAGTCCCGACGGCCGTACCCTCGCCACAGGCGGCGACGACAAGGCGGTCACCTTGTGGGACCTCACCGACCGGACCGCGCCGCATCGGCTGGGCACAGCCCTGGCAGCCGGCACCAGCGGCGTGTATTCGGTGGCGTTCAGTCCCGACGGCCGTACCCTCGCCGCCGACGCCGGCCAGACCGTCACCTTGTGGGACCTTACCGACCGGGCCGCACCGCGTCAGCTGGGCACGCTGACCGCCACCAGCGGCGCCATCGCCTCGGTGGCGTTCAGTCCCGACGGGCACACCCTCGCCACAGGAGGTGACGACAACATGGTCGTCTTGTGGGACCTCGCCGACCGGAGTCATCCCACCCGCCTGGGCGCACCTCTGACCGGCGCCACTGGTGGTGCTGTGTATACGGTGGCGTTCAGTCCCGACGGGCACACCCTCGCCGCTGCAGGCATTGACGAGACCGTCCTCCTGTGGGACCTAGCCGACCGGACCGCGCCGCATCAGCTGGGCACGCTGACCGCCACCACCCACGGCGTATATTCAGTGGCGTTCAGTCCCACAGGGCACACCCTCGCCGCCGGCAGCGGTGACAAGACGGTCGTCTTGTGGGACCTCGCCGACCGGAGTCATCCCACCCGCCTGGGCGCACCCCTGACCGACACCACCAACTCGGCCTCTGTGGCGTTCAGTCCCGACGGGCACACCCTGGCTGCCGCCGGCGGCTATAACACCGTCACCCTGTGGAGCATTACCCGCTGACAAATCAGATGGCCACGCCTGCCGGGGGTGGTGGTGGTTCCACCGGTCGCGCTGGGCGATATAGGTGCGGAGGGTCTGTTGCATTGTGGGCGGTTAGACATGGCTGTTCCTGCCGAGCCGGTGATCAGATCGTGAGGGTAAGCTCGGCGAACGCGGTCGTCAGTCGGAGTCGTGGATCGGTGTCCAGGGCCTCGGCATAGTTGTCGGTTAGCAAGTAAGCTGGGTCTGTTGCGTTACGGGATGGCAGGGCATGGCTGACCCTGCCGAACAGTTGATCAGATCGCGGCGGCGAGCTCGGTGAACGCGGCTGCCAGCCGCAGGTGCGGGTCGGTGTCGATGGCGAGTTCGTAGTGACCGCGGCGGATGTTCTGGACGAGCGCATGCCCTGCGTTGATCCTCTGGACCGAGCGCAGCCGTTTCAGTCCGCGCATCGGCCGGAGCCGGGCTTTCAGGCGGCTGTGATCGGCTTCGATCCGGTTGTTCTCCCGCGCGGCATCGACGTGACAGGCCTCGGGTAGCAGCTCGTCGAGGACTCGAGGGTAGACAGGGGCCTTGTCGGTGGTGATCTCGACCGGCCGGCGGCCGTGGGTCAGTGCCGCGGTGAAGAACTTTCGGGCCACGGCCTGGTCGCGGCGGGTGCTGGCCATGACGTCGATGACCTGCCCGTGCTGGTCAACCGCCCGGTACAGGTAGGTCCAGCGGCCGGTGACCTTGACGTAGGTCTCGTCGATGAACCACCTGTCCCCAGGACGGTGCCGACACGGCCGTGCGGCGTCGACGAGCAAGGGCGTGAAGCGCTGCACCCACCGGTACACAGTCACGTGATCAACCTTGAGGCCGCGTTCAGCGAGCAACTCCTCGACGTCCCGGTACGACAGGGCGAACCGCAGGTACCACCGGACCGCCAGGACGATCACCTCAGGAGGGAAGCGGAACCCGGCGAACTCCGACGTCGGAGCCGGTGGACGGACACGACGTCGACGCATCCTTCGATCATGACTGATCGGTGGCCGTGATGGCGGACTTCGCCGATGCAACAGTGCCCTCTGCCTTCGGTCCTGGGCACCCGACCGCTCTCGGTGAACAGCTCCTCTGGCCCCATGCCTACGGCGCCGTCACCACCGGTCCCGGCCCTACCTGTCAGCATGAGGTGAGACAGGTACTGTCTACCATCTTGTGACCAGGGCGGCGTTGGGAGAAGAAGATCGTGGTGGTGTCGGTGACGACGGGGCGGGTCCTGGTCGATGATGGTCGGGTGGGAGATCGTGACGACGGCCCGTCACGGCCGGATCCGGAGGTCGAGCCGAAGGCGCGGCGGCGGTCGTTCTCGCCGGCGTACAAGCTGAGGATCCTCACCGAGTACGAGGCGGCGACCGAGCCGGGTGCGAAAGGCGCGATCCTGCGCCGGGAGAACTTGTATTCGGCGCACCTGGTGGAGTGGCGTAAGGCCCGTGACGCGGGGGCGTTGGCGGGGATGTCGAAGCCGAAGGGCCGGCCGGCGGTCGATGACCGGGACCGGGAGTTGACGAAACTTCGGGTGGAGAAGGAACGGTTGGAAAAGGAGCTGGCGAAAGCCCGCTTCGTGATAGAAGTCCAGGGAAAAGTCTCCGAGCTCTTGGAGAAACTCTCCGAGGGCATGCCCGGGACCACGGACGACCCGAACTCGCCGACCAGGCGGAACGGATAATCGAAGACGGACTCACCTGCCTCACCGGTCAGGTCGGGGTGAGCACGGCGGCGGCGTGCGCGGCGTTGGGCCGGTCGCGGGCGACGCATTACCGCCGGCACCGGAAATCCCCGGCTCCGCCGCGGCCGGCGCCGATCCCGCACCGGGCGCGCCGCCAACCCGCCGCCCTGTCCCCGGCCGAGCGGGAGCAGTTGATCGAGGTGCTGCACTCGGAGCGGTTCGTCGACGCCGCCCCGGCACAGGTCTGGGCGACGCTGCTCGACGAAGGGGTCTACCTGGCGTCGCAGCGCACGATGTACCGGCTGCTGGCCGAACGCGGCGAGACCGGTGAGCGGCGCCGTCAGGCGACGCACCCCGCCCACGTCAAACCCGAACTCGTCGCAGACAAACCGAACACGGTATGGAGTTGGGATATCACGAAACTACGCGGCCCGAAGAAATGGTCCTACTTCTACCTGTATGTGATCCTCGACGTGTACAGCCGTTATGTTGTCGGCTGGATGGTCGCTGACCGCGAGTCCGCCGCCCTCGCGGAGGACCTCATCACCGCGTCGTGCGAGAAACAGCGGATCGATCGGAACCGGCTGACGATCCACGCCGACCGGGGCACCTCGATGACGTCGAAGACCGTCGCGCTACTCCTCGCCGATCTTGGTGTGACCCGTTCCCATTCCCGGCCCCGGGTATCGAATGACAATCCCTACAGTGAGGCCCAGTTCAAAACGTTGAAGTACCGGCCCGACTTCCCCGGTTCCTTCGACAGCATCCAGACCGCCCGTTCCTGGTGCCGGACGTTCTTCGACCACTACAACAATGATCACCGTCATTCCGGGATCGGGCTGCTCACCCCGGCCGTCGTCCACCACGGCCAGGCGCCCGCGGTCCGCCGCGCCCGCGCCGGCGTCCTCGACGCCGCCTACGCCGCGCACCCCGAACGGTTCGTCCGCCCGCCAACCCCACCAGCGATGCCCGAACCCGCCTGGATCAACCGACCCCAGAACGACGGGGACCAGACCGAGGAGACAGAGACGGAGACCGGCTAATTTCCGCAACAACCTGCCTCAAAAAGGTTGACAGGTTCCGCGGCTATCCAGCCGGCACCATACGATTCCCGCACGGCGACCCACGCCAGCCCCTGGCCACGAAAGCCATCACCACCATGCCCGATGAACTGGGCTACAACGAATCTCGCCGTGCCGTCATTCTCGGATCCGGCGAGGTAGGCCCGGTGTCGCAGGAGGCCATCAAGTACGCCGTAGGAGGGAAAGAGATCGTCAAGTCCTGGTTCAACTACAGGAAAAAAGAGCCCGGAGGGCGCCGCGCCACACCGCTCGATGACATCAATCCCACGGCCTGGAACCCTGACTGGACGACG
The DNA here is from genome assembly GCF_001414035.1 of Frankia sp. ACN1ag. NCBI lineage: Bacteria > Bacillati > Actinomycetota > Actinomycetes > Frankiales > Frankiaceae > Frankia > Frankia sp. ACN1ag. The sequence goes on from NZ_LJPA01000012.1 coordinate 41,198, forward strand.
GAACTCATCGACCTACTCACGGTAATCACCCGGCTCATCGACCTTGAGCCACTCCAAGCCGATCTCCTTACCCACGTGCTCGCCGGCCCCGTTCAGACCTACAAGTCACTCCAGGTCGGCGGCACCCGCTGGCCCAGCGAGCAGAAGGACCGCCGGCCGCGTCGAGGTCTCACTGGCAACGACACGCCAGGGACCCTCGAACTGTAGGAACGGCGGCGGATTCCAGCGGTTGATTGGGTGTGCTGGGCCTGCTGCGGTTCTCGAGCCCCTGGCGTCACGGCGCGCACGATCCCTCCTCCTCTGATGGGTGCCGCGCGTGAGCGGGGTGCCGTTCCTACTCCATCTTTGTCGCGTAGACAACTGTCCTGAGCATCGGGCCATGCATAGATTTGCAGGCGAGGGTGAACCGATAATGATCTTGGATCTCTTCGATATCGGCGTCGCCCTTAGTGCATGCCTTCTCGTGGGAAGGCGGTTCAGCCGTCCAGGTGACGCGCCGTACGACGGCCGCGGCGGTGGCCTGGTCCAGCTCTGCACAGTAAGTCACCCGCAGGGGGTATCCGCCGCCGCCTGTGGATGAACGGTTCCCGATGTCGTTGCAGGCGTTGCCGTCGGGCACGTAGCCTGGTGACCCACTCCAGCCGTAGTGGGAGGTCGGTGTGATCTCCAGGTGGTAGAAGGATCTGCCGGCGATGACGTCCCGGCATGTGATCGCCAGATCGGCCGTGCCGGCGTCGAAGGTCGCCAGCGTGGCGCCTGCCGTCGGGCAGGGCTCGCCCAGCGGCTGCTCGACCGCCGTGCGGTAGACGTCGACTCTGAGGACCTCGGCTTGGTCGAGTTCCTCAGGCGTCACCCGTGTTGCGATGAAGACGCCGGCCTGCGGGCTGGACTCGGTGATCCCTGGGAGATGCTTGCACGCGTAGCGGATGGAGGCGCCCATCCAGGTGTCTCCCACGTCCGGGGACGCGGTGTTGCACTGCGTGCTACCGAGGAAGGCGGGCCGCTCGGGACTTGTCTGGAAGCTATAGAGGTACTTTTCCCCGGCGGCACCGCTGGAGACCATGCCGCAGAAGGCCCACATCCGTACGGCCGATCCAGGATCGCTGAGCGTCACCTCGTCGGCGTAGGTGGTGCATGACTGACCGATGATCGGGTTGAACGCCGCAGCCAGGAAATCCTCGTCACGAGGCATGACCGGCGAGGGTGGGCCCGGAGAGCCGGATGTGCTGCTCTGCGAGGCAGTCGGGACCGGGGTGGCAGCGGCAGCCGACGTTGCAGGCGTGGGCGTCGGCTCATCGGTCGACAGCGGCGACGGGCCTGTGGCGGTGGCGCCACTGCCGGGACTGACTCCGACAGGTTCACAGGCTGCGGTGCCGACCACAGCAGCCGCGACGATGAGCAAGGCAATACGGCGCATGGTCCCCCCAGGTATGCGCTGCGATGAGATCGGCATCGTAGTACCTGCTTGCTGCGGTCACCGACGGCGGGTGCCGTGGTTTTGCGACACATGTCTGGCGCGTGGACTAACGGAGCTGGTGGTCACCAGGCGCTAAAGGCAAGGGCTTGTCAGGTTGGGATCCTTGATGGCTCGGGGATCCTCCTTCCTGTGCGGGGGTGGGCTTGGCCTTGCTTGGCTCCTGCAGCACGGCACGCAACGGCTAGCTGGGCCGACCCGCGGGATCTGCTTGTTCCGCCCCTTCGCTTACCTCTGGGCTGGTAACCTCCTCCCATGATCGGGGCCGGCGAGCAGATCGAATTCTCGACGCTGCCCATGTACGGGAGGCCGCCGGCCGGTTCGAGGAACCGCGTGTTCCTCGAGGAGAACGGCTGGAACGATTTCGGCTTCTCGACTTTCTGGAATATCTCTCTGGCCGACTCGGATGGAGTCATTCATCGACTCGGCCATGTCCGCATCGGTGCCTTCAATCTCGGTAATCAGAGAAGGGTGACGATTCCGTCGTCCTTCATTCGGCTACCCGAACAATTTTTCTCGCTCGGTGCAGACGACGCCTACTACTCCGCCCTTACAGAACTGGGTGACGACGTACGCGATACGGTGCTTCGAGGGCTCCGTGACATCGCCCTCGATCTCGACACCTTCGAACGGGCCCGCAGCGAGAAGGTGACACAAGATTCGCTACTCAGATCGATAACGCAGTCAACCGTGCAGGGCCAGCTTCATCGCATGGCGACCGGAGGAGTCCGACTTTCCCCGTACGAGTTCACATTCCACCACTATTTTCGCGGTTCCAAAGGTCGTATCCGGTCAACCGTCGCCCTCAACTTTCAGGTCGAACCGGAGTCGAAGCCCGCATCAAATGTTCACGTCATCATCGGAAGAAATGGTGTTGGGAAATCGGTACTCCTGAACAGTATGGCAAATACGCTCGTTCGGCCAGGAGGTCAGGATGCCGGAAGCATCGATTTCGTCGAGCCTGCAGATAGAATGCTCGCGAGCAAATTCTCGCGGGTAGTCTCGGTTTCCTTCAGTGCCTTTGATGAGTTCGAGCCCCTTCGCGGTAGCGAGAAAAGCGACACCGCTATGCTCGCCTATGATTACATAGGTCTGAAGCTGGTCGGGCCATCCAAGTCTGGATCCTTGAAGACTTCGACGACGCTCGCGAACGAATTTGCGGCGAGCGTGAAAAAATGTCTCGACCGGCCCAGACTGGCGCGTTGGCGTCGGGCGCTAGAGATGCTTCAGAGTGATCCGATCTTCGCGGAGTTCGAAGTAGCGCGCCTTGCCGAAAGCACTGAAGACGAAGAGATTCAAGCTGCGGCGAAAAAGATTTTTCGGGGCCTAAGCTCCGGCCATAAGATCGTCTTGCTGAGCATCACGCGGCTCGTAGAAGCAGTTGAGGAGGCCACTCTGGTGCTCCTCGACGAGCCGGAAGCACACCTCCACCCCCCGCTGCTCGCGGCCTTCATTCGCGCGCTGTCCGACCTTCTGGAGAACCGAAACGGCGTTGCAATCATCGCCACCCACTCACCCGTCGTCCTTCAGGAGGTTCCCAGATCGTGTGTGTGGAAGCTGCGACGATCGGGGTGGGAAGTATCCGTGGATAGACCCGAGATAGAAACGTTCGGCGAGAACGTCGGAATCCTGACCCAAGAAGTATTCGGTCTCGAGGTCACCACATCCGGGTTCCATCGCACGCTCATGGAGGCGGCGGGCTCCGACCTGTCCTATGAAGCACTCCTCGGGCAGTTCGGGAACCAGCTTGGCGGAGAGGCACGTGCACTGCTCCGCGTCCTCATCCTGTCCCGGCGCGATCGCTGATGATCACACTTCCTCGGCCTCGTTTCAACGCCGCGGACACATATGCGGCCTGCCTGTCCGGCATGCGGGCTATCGAACGCAAGACNAGGCTTGTCAGCGACTCCGATTTCGTCGCGGAGGCCGGTACGCGCTACTCGGAAGCAGGTGAGGATAACGCGGTATCAAGGCTCAACGCAGCCGACTTCCACATGCCGACCGCGACGACCGATGACATGACATGGCTGTACGACAATAGGTTTGCGGGACGAGCGCGGGGCACGCGGCGCATATACGACTCGATCAAGCAATCCGCGCCCTACGGCCGCTGCGCTCTCTGTGGGGTACGTGACGCTACCACCCTCGATCACTGCTTGCCGAAGTCGGTATTCCCAGCATTGGCAGTCAATCCGCTGAATCTGGTCCCGTCCTGCGNTCGATGCAACCAGCTGAAGTCAAGCCAGCTCGACTCGGTGATACATTCCTACTTCGATGAGCTACTGCTCGGCGAGCTGCTTCGCGCCAGTATCGCGGAAGAAAAGCCATGCACGGTTCTCTTCAAGATTGTCTGCCCGGAGAGCTGGCCGGAGAATCTTTCCGTGCGCGCAAGGAAACACTTTCTGGTCCTTAGGCTCGGGGAGCTTTATGCGCTGGAGGCGGCCCGGACACTGCGGGGCGAGGCGTTGGCGTTGCGGCACGTGTTCGAGGCCAGCGGCTCGGACGGGGTGCATGCATATGTCAAAGAGCAGGCGGAGTCATGGACTGCCTCCGACGGCAACTGCTGGGAGGCCGCGATGTATACGGCAATGTCGAAGTCCAGCTGGTTCTGTGACGGTGGATTCGAAATCGGCTAGCCCGGCATCCGGACGGTCGGCCTCGGGCCTGCCCGCGCTGGTCAGAAAAGGAAAGACGGGTATCCGGCTCACTCGATCACAGGCTCTGCGCCAGATCGAGTTTTCACGGACTGGCGACAGGTGCGATCTTGGAGCTGCCCCGGTTTCGTTCTGACTACGAGCTCCGCTGGCGCAGAAGATGATCATCCCTGGCTGATGCCGTCGTTGCGATACGGGCCTCGCCGTCCCTGCGCGGGACCCGGCATGGCGCCGTCAACCGGTCGGGCAGCCCCGACGACCAGTGGGACGCATCCGTCGCCGCCGACGTGGCGCGGGCGATCGTCGAGCGGGCGGTCGTCGAGCGAGATGCAGGGGCGTGGACAGCCAGCAGCACTGGGCGGGCCGACGGGTTTCCAACGGCCGGCGGCGGCGTTGAAGATGTCGCCGAACCCGTTGCGGCGGACTGTGCCGCCGACGTCGACACGTTCGCGGAGTGCGCCCGGGGCGAGCACGACCGCACCGGACCGATCGGCGATCCGCAGGCGGCCTTCGAGGGCAAGCGGGCTCTGAGCTTCGCTGATGACGCCCGCACCTCGCTTGCGATCATCTCCCGCGCGCTCGGCAGACCGATCCCGCCCACCGATCCAGACTCATGCCCGCGCCCACCACCCCCGTACCCGCCTCGCAGCACACCGATATCCAGAGCCGGGGCGCGCGGCGAGCCTCCCCCGGCGTCATCATCCGGGAAGTCGATGTTGAAAACTTAAGTACTTGTGATACTTTCATCAACATCAAGTAAGTGGCCGTCTCCGTGGAGGTGCCGTGAGTGCCGTGGTCGAGCCGTCGCAGTGGGCGATCGGACAGTTCGGGGATCATGCAGCCGAGGTGATGCGCCACGTGGTCACCGGCCTGGCGCGCAGCCAGCGGGCGGCCCGCGAAGTCCAGGAGGCGGCCGAGGGTGCGGGAGCNGCGAACAAGCGGCCGTACGGCAGCATGTGGGACACCCGGTACAACATGGTCGTCGAGGAGTTCGCGCTGGCCGAGCTGCCTGGCTACCAGCCCCTGAGGCCGAAGGGAGCCTCATACAGTCTGGCGACGGTCAATGGCCGGGTGCTGATTCCGTTCCGTCATGCCACGTCGCTTACTAAAACGATCTTCGATGCGAGACTCAGCAACCAGATCCCCCGCAGAGTGTCGCGAGCGAACGGCGTGAATCCGGCGCCGACGCTGTTCGACGAGTCGAACGACGCGGGGACGGCCAGTGCGACGGCGCCCGAGGCCGCCGCAGTGGCCGGCCCGACGGTGGCCGAGGTGGCCGCAGTGGCCAGAGAAGCGCACCTGACGGTGATCTATATCGCCTACGTGGCCAACGCGGACAGCGACGAGGTGTTGGCCGCCTGGTGGGGGACGCCGACGTCGCTGGAGGACGACGGCTCCATGACGTGGTTGCCCGAGTCCCTCGATATGAGTATCGCCATCACGACGCCCGCCGTCGGGCGCCGCGGGGATCTCCGCGCAGTCGGGGGCGAAGCCACGGCCGGCTTTGCCCAGGGAGACCTGCCGCGGCTCGCCGTCACCCCCCGCACCATGCCCGCCGACATACCGTCCAGCGAAGCAGCGGAAAGCACGCCTGAAGCAGTTGACGAAGACGAATGAGCCGGGATATTCAGCCACCGCTGTTCGCTGCGCCGGATCTCCGGAGTCGCCGGGGGGGCACGAGCAGCGGAGACCTCTCACCCGTCGAGGTACACGACGCATTCGACCCCACCAGGCTGACCCAGGCGCGCAACCTGGCAGGGATGACCAAGCGGAAGCTCGCTGACGATCTGGGTGTGACGCCGGCCGCGGTCAGCCAGTACGAGATGGGCACCAACCGGCCTCGCCCGGACCTGTTGCTGCGCCTGGCCGAGGTGCTGGACGTGCCCTTGGCCTTCTTCCTCGCGGGCCGCCCACACGCTCGACTGGACACCTCAGCCGCGCACTTCCGGAGTACCCGATCCACCCGCGCCTACCAACGCGCCAAGGCCGTCGCCTTCACCGAACAGGTCTGGGAGCTGACCTACGCCTTGGAGAAACGGGTGCAGCTTCCCTTCGTCGACCTTCCTGGCTTCACGGGCGGCGAGGTGCACCCCGGCACCGACCTGCCTACCGACCCGGTCGCAGCCGCCCGCGCCTTGCGTGCCGCGTGGGGACTGGGCGCGGGACCGATCACCCATCTGGTGCGACGTCTCGAAGCGCACGGCATTGTCGTGCATTCCCCTCAACGCGACGATGACATGCTGTCGGTGGACGCTTTCTCCACGTCACGACTGCCGCGTCCGGTGATCGTGCTGACCCCCAACCGAAGCGACGATGTCTACAGGCATCGGTTCAGCGCCGCCCACGAGCTGGGCCACCTGGTGCTACACGGCGAGGCCACCCCCGGTGACATCACGCAGGAGCATCAAGCAGACATGTTCGCCGCCGAGTTCCTCACTCCCCGCGAAGCAATCCTGCCTCAGCTGCCCGCGCGGCTCGACCTGCGCCGGCTGTCGCAGCTACGCAGCACCTGGGGAGTATCCGTTCATTCGCTGATCTACCGCAGCCGCGAACTCGGCTTGCTGTCGGATTCCTCGGCCAGCCGCGCCTACCAGCGTCTACACAGCCTCTCAGGACAGCCCGGCTTCGCCCCGGAGCCCCCGACCGGCTACCCAGGCGAACTGCCGTCACTGCTGGCCCAAGCATTCAACCTTGCCTGCGACCACGGGCTCACGATCACAGAGCTGGCACGCGAACTAGCCTGGAACATCTCACGCGTTCGACAACTACTCGGCGTCGAGGAGCACCGACCGGTTCTGCGCGTGCTCAGCGGCGAATCCTGACAGCGCTGACGGGACGGGCTGGCTATCGAGAACGAGACCCGCCTACAGAAGTAGGCATCGAGGGCGAAAGCTGGCGACCAGCGGTCGGATTTGTCGTGGCGTCCCTCCGTGAGACCTGGTCACTGGTCTCACGTGGTGCAAGTTCATCCGATCGGCGGTGCTGCCCCCGACGATCGGACCAGCACCACGTGGTGCCGCGCTACGGTGATCGCTACGCGGAGTACCCGTTGTGCGTTCGCGATCTTGACCGGCTCCAGGCAAGATCGAGCAGTGTGATGCCGTCGGCCAGGTTGGGATGATGATCCCGATCGACATCTGGACATGCCAGCCTCCGACGGGCCACTGGACGGCGGGCAACGGCGCCCGCCCGAAGCGACATCATCGTCGCTTCACTCTCCCGGTTCAGGGAGAGTGAAGCCGTTCGCCGGCGGCCTCCGACACATTGCAGGCCGACCCCGACAGCCCGAGCGCTCCCCCGACAAACGGCGCCAGCAGTCCATTGATCGACACAGTCCTGCAGAATGAGCCCATAATGAGCACTGAATCGATCTTCAGGCCCGGATTTCCGATCTCCACAACAGAGAAACCGCAGGTCAGGGGCTAATCCTCAACTCGGACATGAGTTCTGATCGCCCGCATCACTCGATTACAAGTCGTACACAGACGTGCCGGGCCGTGCCGGACGATGCCCCGTTCTCCCAGATCACGGCGTTCTTGATGCCGTCGCGTTCCCGCCGGTGCCGCGCCGTACCGGAACGTCTGTGTCCACGATGAGCCCACGTCCACGCCACACCAGAGGGTCGTGATCGGCTGCGACCTGATCGGACAGGGGCGACTCTTCCTCGCCAGCCTTGCGGAGCCGCTCGTCGCCCTGTTCGCCGGGATCGAGCACGGCGTCGATCAGACGGCCTACTCCGGAGCCGCGCTGGTAGATCCTGATCTGCTGGGTCGCGCGGAGGTCTTCACTCACGTCGAGGATGTCGCGGGGCGGTGATTGGGTGGTAGCCGAGGGCTTGTGTGACGACCGGGCGGTGGCCTGTAGGACGAGCTGGCGCAGCGTGGCGGTGCGGGCGGACTGGATCGGGATCCCGAGGGCGCGGATCTGGTCGCGCAGACTGCCTGGGTGCAGCGGCTGGGCCGGCGCGGCGGCCAGGGAACAGCCATTGGCTGTTCGGGTTCGTGGCGGTGGTCATGTTGTCCCGGTAGGCCGCGGCGGTCAGCAGGAGGGCGGTGGCCGAGTTCTGGCACCCCCCAGGCCTCACGGCACGGGACGCGGGGCGCAGCGCTAATTGTCGATCAGCGTGTGGAACAGCATCAGGGCACCGCCCGCTGCGCTGCCCCCGATCAGGGCGGCGGCGGGCGGGGAGTGACCGGCGAGGTAGGCCAGGGCGGCGGCGGCGGCGCCGACGACGGCGGTGAGCAGCAGGATCAGCGTGGCGCGGATGGTCAGTAGCGGGTCGGGGCGGGACGGGGTCATGGGCTCTCCGGATGGTGGAAGCGACGCCGGACTGTAGGTCGTTAGAGCGCGTCATGCCCACGCTGATCCGACGGCGGCCATTCCGGGAAATTTTTGAAGAGAGATCCGTGGGGTGGTCGGGACGGAGGGACTTATGAAGCGTTGTCCGCGTCCCGCGCGACGCCGGGACGGTCAGGGACCCCAGGAGCGGAAGGCGACGGCAGGTGAGCGACAGCGACGAGGGAGCGGGGAGTTCGCCTNCCGCCCAAGTCCCCGCTTACCGGAACGTACAACCGCGGCATCCCCCACATATCGATCTTGGAGCGCCGGTGTCCACATCGGAGATCCTCGCTGGCGTCGCCCCCGAGCAGGTGGACGACGCCCGGCGGCTCCAAGAGAATCTGGACCGGCGCCTGAGGGACCAGCAGCTACGCGACGAACTGGCCGCAGCCGACTTCGCGGGACCCCGTTATGAGATGTTCGAGACCGAACTCGCCCGCTACGGCATGTCCGTGCAGCGGGCTTGGATGTACACCGGGTACATCTTCGCCCTCGCGACCTCCCGAGGGTTTGCCCTGCACCCCACTGATGCCGAACTCGATGAGCTTCGCCGCGACTCCGACGCTCGGGAGGAGCTCGCCAACATGACCGTCGCGGTGGCGCTACCCCGCTTCCACGCACGGGCGCTGCTTGGGGGCGGGTGGCGACCCGACGGCGGCGCGAGCCTGGCGACCTACTTCATGGGCGCCTGCCTGTACGTCTTCCCCACCGAGTTCCGCAAACGACGTGCCGCCCACCGGCGATGGACCCGTGCCCACCTGGTCGAAGCCCGCAACCTCAACAGGTATCCAGTCGACCCCGTCGCCTACACCTTGAGCGCTACCAGCGTCGCCGAGGATCTATTGCGGATCAATTCCCGTGCGCGGGAGATTGTTGCTCTCACCATCGATGGTTATTCCCAGGAGGAGATCGTCGAGATTCTTCACGAGCCGTCGGTCCGCGCCGTCGAAGGTGTACTGCATCGTTGGCGGACCCAGGAGAAGAAACGTCGAGGGCAGGAAGGGGGACCACAACTATGAGTACCGAGGAGTTCAAGTCGCTCATTGAAGAGTCATCGCTGGGCACGGTCGGGGCCGCCCGGCTCCGCGCCCGCACCGATCCCGAGACCGTTCGCAGGCTCCTTGACCTGCCCGAATCCCCCGATTCACGCAGTGCGGGCATGTCGACGTCGGAAACCGATGACGGACTGGTCGGCCTTGGTGACATCGCCTTCCAACTGAAGGTTACCAGGCAAGCCGTTGACTACTGGACTCGGAAAGATCCGGACTTTCCGGCACCTGTGTACGTCCTGAACGCGCCTGTGGGCAGCGGAGCCAAAGGAACTCGGGCATGGCGGAAACGCGAGATCGACTCTTGGATCATTGAGTACCACCGACGTCGAGCCCCCACCGCCAGGACGTCGGCATCCCCCCCGAAGAGCTCCTCTCCGGAGCAGCCGAGAGTCGTGTCGGAGCCAGAACCGCTTCGTCTGGATTGGCCGGCATCGTCTCTTCTGGGTCGTATGCCAGTAGAAACACGCGCTGAGCTTCTCAAGATTGGAAGTTATCGCACCTACGCCGACGAAGAGGTGATCATGCGGGAGGGGGACCGCACCAACTTCTCCGTTCTTCTCTTGAACGGATGGGTGAAGGTTACCGCGGTGACAGAGAACGGTGGATTCGCAATGCTGTCCATTCATCGCGATGGCGACCTTGTCGGAGAACTCGAAGGACTAGACGCCGAACCCCGCATGGCCACGGTCACCGCCGCCGGAGATGTTCTCGCGAAGGTGATCCAAGCTGACATGTTTGTCGATTTCCTCCGCCGGCGCCCTGAAGCGCATCAGGTCGTGAGTAGCACGATTGGAGCAAAGCTACGTTCGGCAACCCGACGCCGGATCGAGTTCGGCGGATGCACCGTTGCCGTCCGACTGGCCCGGGTAATCCTCGAGCTCGAACGGTCCTATGGAACCTCTACCGGTGACGGAACCCGAGCCATTTTCGTCTCGCTCACCCAGCCCGAACTCGCCGCCCTCGTAAGCGCAGCCGAGCCGGCCGTACACAAGGCTCTACGAGAACTGCGCCAGCGGCGCATCCTCGAATCCGGTTACCGCACCATCATCGTTCACGACATCGAGGCACTGCAACATTGGGCATACCCATGAAACCGCCAAGTGATACAGAGGGACCTAAACAACCTGCCGCTCGACCACGCAGTCCGGGACGTCAACAGCGCCGGGGTTCGCCTCGGGTGCCGTCGGAGTAGGCCCTGAGGATCGACCGCAACGCGGCCAGCCGGTTACCTGGCCTAGGCCGCGGGGATCCGGCGGCCTGCGGCACCGCCTATTCGACCAACACACGCCCAATCTTGCCTGCCACGTGCGGGATGAGCCGGATGGGTGGCGACGGTGCGGATTATGCTTGGATGGGGTACTCGTTGCGGCGGAGGACCTGCGCTTGTATCCGCTAGGTTTCCTACTATTTCGCCGAGGATACGGAGAGTGCGTATGTCCCTTGCGATCACCCCGTCGCTCCTGCTCCGGGTGATGGATCTGGTGAATCAGGGAGCCCAGCCCGAGGAAGTCGGCGTTGGTCTGACCCGATACGGCTGGGATGCCTATCATGATTTCGGCGCCGTGTTCAGTGCCGACATAATGCCGATCACCGGCGAGCAGATCATTGCTGCACTGGGGAATGACGGTGCACTCGACGAGCAGGTGGCCGAGCGAATGTGCCGGCCTGCTGACGGGGCAGCTCGCGAAACTTACGCCGTACCAAACGAACATGGGAAGTTCGTCACGCCTGAAGGCGGCGTCTCGTGGGAGGTTGTCGTTGCAACCTACGACGAGGAGGATGGTGCTCCGACACCGTCGTGGGAAACGGCCTATTGGATCAATCTCGCAACCTTGACGAAAATTGCTAGTCGGGGAGATGATCCGATGATGTTCTACCAGAACCCCTGGGAGATATGGCGTACGCCGGGCGGCCGCTACCTATTTCACGTTTTATGGGAAGAAGAAGGCGGCGTCGATGAGTGGGTGGATGTGTCCATCGCGAGTGCGATCGCGACGCTCGCTTACCTGGACGATCCGGGCCGCCTGGTCGGTAGATCTACTACCCGGCAGGCGATCCGGCTTGTCCAGAGGATAAACGGCGTCCTAGATTGGCCGCTGGACTCCAGTGCCCGGGTCGTCGACGCCGTGGCAGCGACGGAGATCCTCGAAAACTATCTGCATCTCGTGGTTCGTCCGAAATTGAAGGGTCGCAAGCGACGGCAGAAAATCGCCCGGCAGTGATCGTCTTCCCCGGAGTCGGCCCGACCAACTCTCACCCTTAAGAACGCTGCCGGAGCCGATGGGCCGGCGACTTCGACTTCTTGGTTCGGACGTGATGATCGCGGCATCCGCCTTGGTCCGAGCCGGCAGCCTGAGTTTACTTCAGAGGTCGGGCTCGGTGACCGGGATCGGAAACTGAAGGTGGTCTCTGGGCCTCGATCTCCGCCACAGAGCGGCTTCGACCGACACGACGTGGCGGCAGTTCCTGCGCGCCCAGGCATCGACGGTGCTGGCGGTGGACTTCTTCCACGTGGACTGCGCCGTGACGCTGCAGCGTCTGTACTGCTTCTTCGTCCTGGAAGTCGGCACCCGTTACGTCCACGTCCTCGGGGTCATCGCCCACCCGGACGGGCTGTGGACCTGTGGGGCTCCGGAACCCCGATTTGGGCGGTGACCTGCGCATTTGCCTGCCGGACCTGTGGGGTGCCAGAAGTCTGCTTGGGCCTGTGACCTGGGCTGACGCGGCGGAGCGGGCTGCCGGCATGATGGTCAGCTATGTCCATCCGCCTGCTCTATCTGATCTTCGTTCGGGTGTGTGGCTGGCTGGTCCTCTTCGGTCGTTCGTCGGCGTCGAAGGACATCGAGTTGCTCGTGTTGCGGCATGAGGTCGCGGTGCTGCGCCGTACCCAGCCCAAGCCGCGGTTGGACTGGGCGGACCGCGCGGTGCTCGCCGCACTGATCAGGGTTCTCCCCACGACGCTGCGAGCGCACCGGCTGGTCACCCCTGGCACCGTCCTGCGGTGGCACCGCCGTCTGATCACACGGACGTGGACCCATCCGCAGNGGACGGGCCGGCCACCGATCGGCAAGGAGATCGTGACCCTCATGGGACGGCTCGCGACCGAGAACACGACGTGGGGGTACCAACGGATCCAGGGCGAGCTGCTCAAGCTCGGCCACCGGGTGAGCGCCTCCACGATCCGCCGGGTCCTGAAGTCCCTGGGTCTCCCACCGGCTCCGAAACGGCAGACCGACACGACGTGGCGGCAGTTCCTGCGCATCCAGGCATCGACCATGCTGGCCGTCGACTTCTTCCACGTCGACTGCGCCGTGACGCTGCGGCGCCTGTACTGCTTCTTCGTCCTGGAGGTCGGCTCCCGCACCGTCCACATCCTCGGAGTGACCGCCCATCCCGACGGGCCGTGGACCACCCAACAAACCCGGAACCTCCTCATGGATCTCGGTGACCGGGCTGCCGACTTCCGGTTCCTGGTCCGTGACCGGGCTGGGCAGTTCACCGCGTCGTTCGACGCGGTCCTGTCCGGCGCCGGCATCCCCGCCGTCAAGATCCCACCCCGGACTCCGCGGGCGAACGCCTACGCGGAACGGTTCGTCAGAACCGTTCGGACCGAGGTCACCGACCGGACGCTGATCTTCGGTGAGCGGCACCTGCGCATGGCCCTGGCCGAGTACGCACGGCACTACCACGAACGACGACCCCACCGCGGCCGCGGCCTTCAACCACCACGGCCCGACCACCCCGTCGCGGACCTGACCCAGGAACGGATCAAACGCCAGCCCGTCCTCGGCGGCCTGATCAACGAATACGCACGAGCCGCCTAAAACCCCAGGTCACCACCAGTGGACGAGTTCTGACACCCCACACGCGCGCGAAGACCTGATCGTCGCCTACCGCGACAGCAGCACTTCACCCCGCATGCTGCGCGCGATCAGCTGAGCCGCACTTGCTTGCCGGCTAAAGTGCCGAGCTTGTGAGCTGGGCGGCGACACCGGTCGGGCGTGGGACGCGTGCCTCGACCGTGGCCGTACTGGCGGTCGCCCTCTCCGTCGGCGCGCACAGGGCGGCCTGCGGTGAGCTGCCGAGCCCGACCGTGACCGCCTGCGGCGGCGCCCTCGCGCTGCGCGTGTGCTGGGGCAGCACCGGCCGGCGGATGTCGCTGCGACGCATAGCCGGGCTGGTGGCCAGCGTCCAGGCCGGCCTGCACTTGGCCTTCACCGTGACGATGCCGTCGAACCACGAGGCGCACGCCCATCACGGTTTCCCGACCGGAACAGCCGGCACGGCCCCCGGCGTCGAAGGAATCGACTTCCTGCCCGGCGGGCCCCGGATGGCGCTGGCCCACCTCAGCGCCGCGCTGCTGCTGGCGTGGTGGCTCTCCGCGGGAGAACGACTGCTGTGGCGGGCCGCCCGCGGGGCGGCGGCGGTGGCACGCCGGGCGGCGGGCCGCCTGCGTCGCCGGCGACGTCCGGCCGTGGTCTGCCCGCTTCCCGCCCGTGCGGTGCCGCGGTGCCGGCCCGCGACGGACCGGGCCCCGCAGCTGGCCCAGCTCGTTCATCTGGTCATTCGCAGAGGTCCACCGAACCCGGCTCTGGCCTGATCGGTACCGCCGGGGCTGTCCGTCGCGCACACGTCGGACGGCGAGTTTGCGGTGCCCGGATCCGGCCTGTCGCCACCCGGCCGCAGCTGACGCGGCACGGGATCCGACCGCGGCTGTCGCCAGCGGGTGACGCCGCGGCGGTGCCGCATGTCCTCGACAAGCCTGTTCGGAGAACCCCTGTGACCACGATCGACCAGACGGGGCATCCCCCCGACGACCAGACCCTCCCGCCCGCCGACCCGACCACGTCCCCCACGGACCTGGCCACGGTGCCGGTCCTCCCGGAACCACACCGACCCGACGTTCCCGAACCCGACGCCCTCGAACCCGACGTGCCCTCCGCCGACACGTCGAGCTTGGCGAGCTCCGACACGTCGGGCTCCGCGCCCGCGTCGAGGTCCGACGGGGTGCGACGGCTGCTGCTGCGGCTGCACTTCTACGCCGGGGTGCTGGTCGCGCCGTTCCTGGTGGTGGCCGCGCTCACCGGCCTCGCCTACACGTTCACCCCGCAGCTCGACCGGCTGGTCTACGCGGACGACCTCTACGTCGACCAGGTCGGCACGGCACCGCGGCCGCTGTCCGAGCAGATCAACGCTGCGCTCGCCGCCCATCCCGAAGGCACCTTCGGTTCGGTGCTCACCGGGGACGCACCCGACCGGACCACCCGGGTGGTCCTCACCGTCTCTGGCCTGGGAGAAAAGCAGCGCACCGTCTATGTCGACCCCTACACGAACCGGGTTCAGGGCGCGCTGACCACCTGGTGGGGCAGCACCCCGCTCACGACCTGGCTCGACGACTTGCACCGCAACCTGCACCTCGGCGCGCTCGGCCGGAACTACTCGGAGGTCGCGGCCAGCTGGCTGTGGGTCGTCGCCCTCGGCGGGCTGGTGCTGTGGCTGGCCCGGCGGCGCCGGTCCCGCCGGGTGCGCCGCGTCCTGCTGCCCGACCTGGCCGCCCGCGGTCGGCGGCGCACGATGGGCTGGCATGGAAGTCTCGGGGTGTGGCTCCTCGTCGGCCTGCTGTTCCTGTCCGCAACCGGCCTGACCTGGTCCCGCCACGCCGGCGCGCATTTCGCCACCGCACTGGACGCCACCGACAGCCACACCCCCAACCTCGACACCACCCTGCCCCAGGCAGCGCCGCCCACCGGCGCCAGCGGCAGGGAGCACCAAGGCCACACCGCCACCAGTGCCGGCGGGACCACCCACACCAGCTCCGCGGACGCGGGCGGGGCGGACCGGGTCGACCGGGTCGCCGCCGCCGCGCGTGGAGCGGGTCTGCACGGACCCGTGGAGATCACCCCGCCCACCGAAACCGGCACGGGATGGTCCGTGGCCCAGACCGACCGGCACTGGCCGGTGCGGCTCGACCAGGTGGCCGTCGACCCGGCCGGCGCCCACGTGGTCAACGAGGTGCGCTGGGAGACCTGGCCGCTGCTGGCGAAACTCACCAAGCTCGGCATCGCCGCGCACATGGGTCTGCTGTTCGGCCTGGCCAACCAGATTCTGCTGGCCAGCCTCGCGATCGGCCTGATCTGCGTGATCGTCTGGGGCTACCGGATGTGGTGGCAGCGTCGTCCGACCCGAACCGATCGGGCCGGAATCGTCGGCCTGGCCCCCGCCCCGGGGGCTTGGCGGCGACTACCCAGACCCGCGCTGGTCGCCGTGATCCTGGTCACCGCCGCGGTCGGCTGGGCGCTGCCCGTACTCGGGGTGACGCTGGCGGCCTTCCTCGTCCTCGACGCCGCGACGAGCCTGGTCCGCGCCCGGCGCCGCCAGCGGGCGGGCAACGCCTCCGCGGCCTGACCCGCGGGACGGGCGCTACGCCCACGTAACGTCCGCCCGCTGCGCCGCAAAGCCGGGGCAGCGGGCGGGCCGGTGCTGTTGCGTTATGGGGAAGCTGGGCATGCCAGCGGCCGAGGTGGCTGCCGGTCAGACGGCTGCTGCAAGTTCGGTGAACGCGGCTGCCAGCTTCAGCTGTGGGTTGGTGTCGATCCCGAGTTCGTAGTGGCCGCGGCGGATGTTCTGGACCAGGGCGTGGCCGGCGCTGATCGTCTGGACCGAGCGCAGCCGTTTCAGCCCGCGCATCGGCCGGAGCCGCGCTTTCAACCGGCCGTGGTCGGCTTCGATCCGGTTGTTCTCCCGGGCGGCGTCGACGTAACAGGCCTCGGCGAGCAGCTCGTCGAGGATCCGCGGGTAGACAGGTGCCCTGTCCGTGACGTCCCGGTAGGACAGCGCGTACCGCAGGTACCACCGCACCGCCAGGACGATCATCTCGGGAGGGAAGCGGAACCCCGCGAACTCCGACGTCGGAACCGGTGAACAGGCACGACGTCGACGCATCACTCGATCATGACTGATCGGCAGCCGCCGGACAGCGGACTCCGCCAATGCAACAAAGCCGCGCGGCGAGGTGCAGGCGGGCACGGACATATCAGTCGGCACCGGACTCCGCCGCGGGCGCGCGTGTCTGCACCAGTGGCCGATGTTCTGGCACCACAGGCTGGCGGCGAGCCTCATCCGATGGGGCGTCCGGGCGGGGGCTGCGGTCAGGTCTCGCGAGCTCAGTTCGGCGGGTCAGGCGATGATGTTCCCGATGTGGGAGGGTGCGGTATGAAAGATGCGCGGTCGACCTGCAGAGTGTAGAGGTCGGGGNGGGGGGGGGCCGGCTGTCGACTGAGGACGGTGGCGGTAGCGGTATTGCCGTCCTCGTCGCCCACCAGGATCTGCGCACCGATGGCGAGTTCGTCGTAGGTCTCGACCGCGTCGGCGTAGACGGTGATCCGCCCGGCCGGGTCGAGTTCGTTGAAATCTACCCAGACGTCGCGTGCCTGGCTCGCCACGGTGCTCCCTTCCGGGTCGGAGTGTCCTCCTCGAGTGGATCTACGCCCAGTGGGGCGCCCTGTGCAATTGCATGAGTATAGAGCGCGGCGTGTGGCGAGCAAAGAGGCGGGACGGTGCGCTCTGCCGACTAGACGTTATACCGGCTGATCGGCGGTCCGAACAACGATGTCAGACGTTCGAGTTCCTCGTCAGTGCAGTACGAAGACGTCCAGATCGACTGATGATATTCCGCTAGAGTCGCTTCCACATCGAAGCCATTGCGACGAAGTGCCCCGGCGGTACTCAGACGTACCACAGGATGCGGTAGCCGATCGCCCACCGCAACAAGTAGGGTCGGAACCGACATGCCGTCGGCCCCGAAGACTGATAGCCCCGGCCTTCCCAGTTTCCGTCGCGCCTCCCCGACGCTCTTCCTTAACTCTTTAAGCTTCATCTCGCCCCCTCTCGCCACGATAGCGTCGTCAGAGATAGCAGGCAATGAGTGTCCTTCTTCGAGCACCTTAACTCCAAGTGTCGGACGCCCCCCTCGCCCGACGTCTCGGAGCCCTGATCGCTCGCCCGCGTCGGCGGCCAGCTTCATTGGTCACGCCAGGGGGGGTGGCGTGCCGGCGCGTCTCCAAGGCCGCGCCCATGTGCACACTCCATTCACGCGTACGTCGTGTATCGATGTCGCGACTTCCGGGTGCTTCGAGCCCTGCTCATAGGGCTAGCCGTCACCCGTATAGCAGTAATCGTACACGCGTGGTGGGTATGCATGGCGGCACACCTCTGGCGGAGAAGGTGGACCGCCCCGCGATCACACACCATTCAAGCTCCGCATCNATAGCATAATGATTTTGTCGAATAACAGGATGGCGAATAACGATCCGAGAGGTCTGATAAGAGCACCGAGGGCTGCGGCCGAGTTTCGCTGGCGTTCCGGTCTGAACCTGGAGGCTTTCGTACCCGCTTCGGGGGAAGTTCATGACCGCCTGAGCGATGCAGGCCAGCTGAGCGGGTGGACTGCGCCGTGACGCTGCGGCGTCTGTACTGTTCTTCTTCCTGGACGTCGGCTCCCGGGCCGTCCGCCTTCTCGGAGTCACCGCCCACCCCGACGGACCGTGGACCAGCCAGCAGATCCGAAACCTTCTCATGGATCTCGGCGACCGGGCGGCCGACTTCCGGTTCCTGGTCCGTGACCGGGCTGGGCAGTTCACCGCGTCGTTCGACGCGGTCCTGTCCGGCGCCGGCATCACCGCCGTCAAGATCCCACTCCGGACTCCGCGGGCGAACTGAGGTGCTGCCCGTTTCGCGGACACGCCTTCGCCCAGAACATCCGCCGCGGCCACTACGAACTCGCCATCGATGCCGAACCCCACCATCGGCTCGCCGCAGCGTTCACCGAACTCGCCCAGGCGCTCCGACCAGGGCACCACCTACGTCCGCCATGCCTCACCCCGGCTCAATGAAACAGTGCCCCTGGCACCACGGCCAGGTCTTTCGCGGGACCGCAGCCTGACCTGTCGGCCAGGCCCGGCCGTTTCGGCGGGTGCCGCTCTGGCAGGAGACGGCCCGAGACCGCCAGGCCGGCGTGGGCAGGCCGGTCCATCTGAAGAGTTCACGACAATTTCGCTGCGGAGCACGCCGAGTTCTGCTCGGGGTTACCGTTACACCTGAAGGTTCACCGAATATTCGCGTGCGCGGCGACATGCGGCCGGCAAGTATCTGCGACCCTTTCCTGGGTTTCGTCGTGT
The DNA here is from genome assembly GCF_001414035.1 of Frankia sp. ACN1ag. Classification (NCBI taxonomy): domain Bacteria; kingdom Bacillati; phylum Actinomycetota; class Actinomycetes; order Frankiales; family Frankiaceae; genus Frankia; species Frankia sp. ACN1ag. The sequence goes on from NZ_LJPA01000012.1 coordinate 59,892, forward strand.
CCTGCGCACCGGATTCCGTTCGGCGGCGGCGAGACCGGTCAGGAGTACGCTGTGACCCCTCGTGCCCTTAAAACGGCCGCCGTTATCTTGACAGCCGTTGTCCTGGGTGTGTTGTTCGCGGCCGGCCCCGCGGGCGCCACGCCCCCGAATATACCGTCGGCGAGCACGGCGCTGAGCCGGTTGAACACGCTGACGGTTGCCGCGGAATCGCACGGATCCACCTACGACCGGTCCCTTTTCCCACACTGGATCACGATCAGCGGAGCGTGTAACACCCGGGAGCAGGTGTTGAAGCGCGACGGGGTCGGCGTGGTCGTGGACAGCAGCTGCGCGCCCACAGCCGGGTCCTGGTACAGCCCCTACGACGGGGCCACGTGGACCAGTCCCGCCGACGTGGACATCGATCACATGGTGCCGCTGGCGGAGGCATGGGCCTCTGGGGCCTGGGCGTGGACCACCGCGCAGCGTCAGACCTACGCGAACGATCTTGGTGGCCCGGAGCTTTGGGCCGTCACCGATAACGTGAACCAAAGCAAAGGGGACAAGGATCCCGCCGAGTGGCAGCCGTCGCTGACATCGTTCCGCTGCACCTACGCACGGGCCTGGATCCAGGTGAAGTACTACTACAACCTGACGGTCGACAGTCCGGAGAAGTCCGCCCTCACGGGCATGCTGAACACCTGCTGACCGAGGAGCCGGACGAAACGCCTCTGAACGGCAGCCTGCATCGGCAGAAAGGCCGGGGCACCGGTCGACATGACCACGTCTGAGAGTGCCCTCGTCGTCGCTGCACGCCGGTCGTCGCCCTTGATCCGATGCGCGGGCGAGGAGGCATGGGGAACCTGCCCTCCTCGCCCGCCGCGGTCGGCCTGTCATTGCCGCACGGAGTGGACAAGATGATTGTCAGGCTTCTTAGGTCCTGTCAGGTCGTGCATGCCGGCCCGGCTTCTGGCTGCCCGCTCAGAAGGCGAGGCTGCGTCCTTCGGGCGCGGTGGTGTAGGCGACACCGTCGACTTTCAACCCGTCGGGGTTGAGGAGGGTGATGGTGCCGCCGTGGTTGCCGAGCGCGACCGGAGCCGGGACGGGGATCCGTACCGCGTCGCCGGCGGGCAGCACAAGACCGGGTAGCGGGCCGGCGTGGTTGGCGCGGTCGAGTAGCTTCCAGCCGGTCAGATCGACGGCGGCGACGGTGGTGTTGAGCAGGGTGACGGTCTCAGCTTCGGGTGCAGGGCCGGTCGGGTTGACCAACGCGGCGATGATGCGGACCTGCCGGTCAGGCTCCCCGGGCGCGGGCTGGCCACCGGGGGCGGCGGGCGGAATGCCGGGCAGGGTGTGGCCGGTGGTGTCGTCGGTGTGCCAGGACTGGTTCTGGAACGCGAGGAAGATCGAGACCCACCGGTCAGGGAAGGACAGCAGGAGGGCGCCATCCTGCCAGACTCCGTCGTCGCCGGCGAACTGTCGGCTGTTGCCCTGATTCATGTGGATGTCGTGGATGCCGTTACCGGGAACGAATCCGAAGATCTTGTCCGGAGTGGTGGGTTCCGGTCCCCAGCGCTGCCCGAAGGCATAGAGCCGGGCGGTCGGGTCGGCCGCGGCCCGCTGGACGTAGTGATCAAGCTTGTCGGCCAGGTCGTTGTCGGGGCCGGGCTTGTCTGAAGGCAGAGTCCGCAGGGTGGTGCGGTCGAACAGGTTGCCGCGAATGAAGTCCAGCGCGAGGCCACCCGGTGCACTGTCCAGCGGGGTGAATCCCTCGGGCAGGGCGGTGAGGCCGGGCAGGATCGGGTGGGTGAAGTCCTCGTCGGCGGTGTAGAGCAGTTCCGCGGGTGTCTGGGCGGACAGCACGTTGACCGCTATCCGGAACTGGGTCCCGGCCGCGTCTACCTGGATCTGGTAGTGCGGGCTGTCGGTGTTGCTCTCTCGACGCTGGCCCCGTACACGGCCGGTGAGAACTCCATAGGATTTTAGCGGCACTATGCCCTCCACCAGATTTTCTGTGCGGTTGCAAGGCTTACGCGGAGCGTAGCAGCACGCCTGCGGGTGGACGTCTACCGGCGATCCCACGACGCCGAACAATAGGGGACGGCGGCACCGCCGGGGCTACTGGTACTGGCTCAGGAAAGTCGACGGATCGCCGAGGGCCCCGGGACATCAAGTCCGACTATCAGCCTGGTGACCTACGTTTCGCCTGTGCGACCGCGGTAGCCACCCCGCTGAATATGAACGTGGAGGGGCTGCACTTCGTCGGTGGATGAAAAGAAATGTGAATAGACGTGAGTGATGCGGATGTCGCGCTTGCGCACGGGGCTCGCGTAGCAGGGCCAGATCTAGTTGTCAGGGAGCGCCGTCGCCGGCTGCCGCGCTACGACATCTCGATCCTGCAGGCAGAGTTCTCCCTGCCCCAGGCTCTGACAGCCGGTGTCCGGACGGTCTCCCAGGGTCTCCTGGATCGCCAGAGTCAGGCCGTTGCGCCGATCCCAGCTCGGTCGGGTGCGGCGTGCTCGACTACTGTGCAGGCGACTTAGAGGGGACTTGAACCCCTAACCGCCCGATTACAAGTCGCACGCAGACGTGCCGGGCCATATCGCATCGTGCCGGGCAATGCCCCGTTCTCCCAGGTCACGGCGCTTTCGGTGCCGCAGTGTGCCCGCCGCTGCCGCGCCGTACCCGAACATCCGTGCCCACAATGAGCCCACGTCGGTCACGTCCACGCCACACCCTAGGGTCGTGATCGGCTGCGACCTGATCCGACTCTTCCTCGGGCGGCAGATCGGCGAGTGCTCGACCTCCCGGGGAAGGTGCTCGAAGGCTTGGACGTCTGGCGTAAAGGGGCGGCGCACCCTGTGTGACTGGAACTGGATCGTGACGGTGTCGCATCCCCGCCGCGCAGCGGACAGGCCAGGGGCTGAAGCCTGGGGTGTCGGGGATTACCGGGCGTCAGGTGATCGATAGGGTCAACGGTGAGCACCGTTCTTGGTTGGGGATGACAGGACGGGGGCCGACGCCACCGGCGAGCAAGGAGACCACCCACGGGCCCCGGCCTCGTGCGGTGACTCGCCGGGGAGCGGGACCGCAATCGTCGTGTGTTGCGGCCCCCGGCGCTGGCCAGCTCGCCGATGCACCCCGCTGCCTGCCAGCGCCGCGTCGGCCGGGGCGAGGCGGCGCGATACGGGAGCACCGGTGTCCGTCGGNCTCGCGGTCGTCCTCATCGTCCTGGCGGTCCTCGCCGCCCTTCTCTTGGCCACCCTCGCTGGTACGGCGGTCGGCATCCTGCACCGGCTCGCCGGTGCCCCGTGGCCGCGGGTGCTGCTCGCTGGCGCCGGCGCCACGCTGGCCACCTTGGGTCTGCTCGTCGCGGTCGCCGGGGTGGTGGTCACCGCGGTGGGGCTGTAGATCTTCGAGCGAAGGGCCGGGAATATCACCGGATGCTCCCCGGCCCCGGGGGCACGGCGGCGGGCCGTGCCGGCGGCCACGGAGGGCGGGTCACGCTCGGACGGGAGGTCCTGCGGTGGTCGCGCTACAGGGTTCATGGCGATCGCAGTGGCGGCCGCGCCATACGCGGTCAAACCAGACGGCCATCGGTAACCGGAGCGCTGGTAGCGCCGCCCCGGCCTCCGCCGGGGCGCGGCGCTACCGGGGGCGCTCCCACTCGTCTTAGATCATGGGCGCCTCCGATCCGGAGACTGCGCTCGCACAAGGGCCATCGCACGGGCGCGGCGTGCACGGTTCCGACTGAACAGGGCCACGATGGTGGCGACTCGCAGGGGCTCCGACAGACAGCACACCGCCACCACGACGTTAGCCGGGGTGAAGAGGGCCTCGATGACATGAGGCATGGACAACCGTGTTCCCCGCCTGATCCCCTGACGGATCGAGCGGTCTAATGATCAATAGGTCTCCCGGTGTGAATCGAGTCGCGCTCCGAAGTAGTGGTCCGAGTTGCGGTCAATGGTCAGGCACATCCGTGACAGCCGGTTAAGATCACTATAGGCGATCATGGCTCTGACCTTTGCATCCGCGGCCCGACGGCCGTCGCCGATCCGAGGCCAGACCGCCCGCGAGTCCGCCTGTGGTGACGAAACGCTGCGGGCTACGGCTCGACGTTGCCGTCTCGCACGTCGCGCAGCGCGAGGACATAGCCGACCTCGATGGCGCGCTCGATCGCGGTGACCACGTCGGTGTTCATGCCAGGCGTGCCGTACTCGGAGAGCACGTTGGCCGCAGCCTCGCTGGCATCGCGTTCGTCCGGCGAGTCCACGGCGTCATGGCCGAACAGGTCGTCGACCGCGTTGGTGCCCTACCGATCGAAGATCGCGTCGAGGGCGGCGCGCACGGCGCCGGAGATCGCGGCGGCCAGGATCGTGCGAGTCAGGGCCCGCCGGTCCCGATGGCGGGCGGGGTCAGTGCGGGTCATCAATCTCCCCAGGGTGCGTCGGAACGACGACCGCCGGCCGGCGTGACGCCGACCATGAGAGCTTCTGGCCTCGCGGCGCGGCGGAACAAGCCGGAAATGCTCACCGTCTGCCGGTGGCTTGGCGGGTGCGATGACGCCAGGAACGATCATCGCTGCGGTCGGGGGGACTGACTCCGAGTTCGGAGGAGAAGGCATCGTCGCCTACCCTTCTCAAGATCACTTCTAGGCGGATGGGGAATGGAGTTGTGGGCCGGATCCGCCGCCGATGGCCGTCGGTGTCCGAAGGCTGGTCTGCCGCGGGAATCGACTCCGGGGCGGAGACGCGCCGCGGCGGACCGGCCGATCCGGTCCCACCGACTTCAGGAGGCCGGTGAGCACTCAACGCTGGCTGGTTCGGCCCGGTGCGTCATTCACTGGGAAACGAATTTTTTGTTAGGCAGTCGGGGAGCCCGGGACCTGCGGCGATGCGGCGTCGGCGTGCAACTTCTTCGGCTGTCCCCGGCGCTCCTGGGCGTAGGCCTGGGCGACGGCTCGCCGCTCGAGTTCGCTGACGGGCGGGTTGCGCTTACTAATTCCCAGCCGCGGGATTGCATTTCTACGCGTGGTCTGATCTGCCGATCGGCGGATCAGGTGGAGGGTCTGTGACGCCGAGTCGGTTCAGGTTTCGTCGAAGTACTCCTGCGCCGCGCGGCGGATCAGGGTGAGGCGCTTGGAGACGGCGCTGTGGTTGGCGTACCCCAGGATGTTCGCGATCTCGGTCTTGCTGGTCACGCCACTGGCGAGGAGTACGACGATCTGCCGGTTCCGGGTGTCCAGCAGCGCGAGGAAGTCGTTGGTGACCAGCGACCCCAGCACCTCGCTCTCCGGTCCCTGGACGGGCACGGTGTCGGGGAGTTCGACGAAGGCCACCTTCACTCTGCGTCGTCTGCCGTGAAGCTTGCGCTCGAAGTCCTCCCGCGCGTACGACCAGTGGTGAGAGAAGTCGTCCTCGATCCGATGCGAGCGGACCGCATCGAGGATGCCGCGCAGCTGCCCCGTCTGATCGGCGGCTTCCACGGTCTCGATCACGGCCCAGTGGGCCTCGTCCTCGCCCTGCCAGACGGGGCCGCCCTTGCGGGGGTTCCCGCCCACTGCCCCGGGCAGGACGCTGCCGTCCGTCAGGGTGACGGGTCCGGGGGTCTTGCCCTTGTCGACCTCCGGATAGTCCTGCAGCCAGGCCTGGATCGTGGCAGTAACCGCGGGCACCCAGAAGTCAAGGTTGTGGGCCAGCAGCCGGATCGGGTCGTTGGTCGAGAACGCGTTCATCGTCGAGCCCGACACGAGGCGCGGCCACACCGTCGCCGCCCACGCGCGGGCGAGCCGCGCCGAAAAGTCGGCCGGCAGGAGGTCATCGATGTCGGCATGGTCGGCCAGGAACGGCCACTGGCCGCCGCGAAGCGTCGGCAGCCCGAACCTGTCCAGGACCCGTTTGGGCAGCAGATGGAACAGCGGCGCGTACTCGAAATACCGGGACTGCGTGCGCGGCACGAACGTAACGTTGAGATCCCCAAGGTCCGCGATCGCGGCCATCGGCCCTGGCAACTTGTCCATGTCGAAGAAGCGGCGCCGGAACTGGGCTGCCTCCCACAGCAGGTTCCACTGCCCTACCGCGGCGGCCATCTCCAGGCCCGAGGGATGGGGCATCTCCAACGCAACGTACTCCGGCCGCGCCGGTTCCAGCGGGCGGATCNCCCCGTCGAAGAAGAACCCCGCCGAGATGTTCGTCAGGTGCGGAAACCGCGCTGGCGTCGCCTCGGCGTCGGGCAGGAAAGCGGCGTCGCGGCGCCACGCCAGCACCTCGGCCGCGGTCGGCTCACGCTCGCCGCCCATGAGGTCCTCCGCCAGGGGCCGCTCCGTGCGCTGGTCTGCCTGCTCGTCGATCTGCGTCATACCTACCTCACGACAGTCGACCCCCGAATCCGTTCCGAGCGATCTGAGGTCACCACCTCTGCCCGATCTGATACCACAGCCGTAGATTGCACCGGCGACCCGCGATGATGTTGGACGCAGCGCGGCTGCCAAACTTGGACACCTTCTGCGATCCGGCATGAGCAGGGAGTGCTGGTATGGTGTCTCGGCCTGACGACGTCAGCAGGTGGTTCGCCTCGCTGCTTCCGGGCAGCAGCCGCGAATAGCCGACCGCCAGCGGGCGCGCTGGTCGCCGAGGTAGTGGCCCGCCCCCGCATCCCTGTACTGGCGACAATCGCCCCGCCGACCGGTGTCGCCCCGATTCGTATTCCCGTCGGGATCCGGCCGCGCTGCTGGCGGCAACCCGCTGTACGCCCGCCGTGCCCCTTCGCTCGGGCATAGGAGAGTGGATCCGCCGCCTGGCGGCCGGCGCTATGCTCGGCGAGGTGACGGCTTTGGCGCGCGGGTTGATCCTGGACTTCTTCGGCGTGCTGACCAGCAACATGGTCGAGGTCATCGAATACTTCGAGGACCGGGAGAACTTGGCCAGGGGCACGTTCCTGCGGGGGTGGGCGGACCCGGCTGGGAAGGCCCTGTTCGCCGCCCTGGAGCTCGGGCAGATCAGCCAGCGGGACTGGAACGTCGGGTTCGCCAAGCTGATCGGCGTTCAGCCTGACAATCTGATGGCGCGGTACCTCGCCGACGCCTACCCCGCCTACCGGGTCCTCAACGTCGCCAAACAGGCCCGCGCCGCCGGGATCAGGACCGCAGTCCTGTCCAACTCGCTGGGACGAACCCCCTACGACCCGTACGCCGGGTGGGACCTGCGCGCAAGCTTCGACGAGGTGGTCTTCTCCACCGACCTCAGGATCCGCAAACCCGACCCTCGGATCTTCCAGATGACCGCCGACAAGCTCGGGCNGACGCCGCAGGAGTGCGTGTTCGTCGACGACACCGAGGACAACCTGGTCGCCGCGGCCCGGCTGGGCATGAGGGTGCTGTTGGGGTTGGACGAGGATGCGACCGCTGGTGAGCTGCGGGCGGTCTTGGGCCTACCCGCCCTGTAGGAAATCGCGGACTGTCGGGCTGGCCGAGTACGGCGCCAATTTCCTGCGCAGCCCCGACAGCGCCGAACCCGACCGCGCTGAATCCACCGCGCTCAGGCAGCGCGCGGCGTGCCGGGCGCAGGTGACGGCGGCGTCGAGGTCACGCAACGCCAGGTGAGCTTCGGCGGCTCGCGCCAGGTAGATCGCGTGGCTGCGCGGGAACTGCTGGTCTCCGGGGTAGTCGGCGTCGGAGGCGGCGGTGAAGAAGCGCAGTGCTGCGGCCGGGTCGTGCAGTTCGAGTGCCGACGACCCGGCGATCATCTCGATCTCCGCGAGTGTCACCCAGTACAGGACCGGCGGGTCGTCGTCGTGCGGTCCGTGTTCGAGCAGGTCGCGGGCGTGGTGAAGGGCGCGGGTCACGGCCGCCCGGTCTCCGGTCTTTGACAGGGCGCGGGCCTTCCTCGCCGCGAGCATGGCCCGCATTCGCGGTGTGGTCTGGCCCGCGACGGACTCCTCGGCGAACGTCAGCAGGTTCACCGCGTCGCGCGGGTCGCCGACCGTGTAATGCTGAACAGCCAGGAACGACATGGCATACGCACCGGCGGTGACATCCCCGCCCGTCGCCGACGCCCGCAACGCGGTCTCGAAGTATCGTTCAGCGAGCCCGTGGCGGTCGGAGTCGAACAGGCTCCACGCCGTCTGCCGCGCCGCCTCGGCCGCCAGTGACAACGCGCGTGCCTCGGCACGCTCAGGCAGCCCTCCACCGTTGATCAATTGGGTCACTAGTGCCAGTTCGTTGCGGGCCAAGCGGGCGATCTGGCCGCTTCCGAGTTCGTCGTCCAGGTGCCTCAGATGCTCCAGCCGGTCGCCGATGTGGTCGAGTAGCGCCGGGGCGCCGAACGGCGGCCTGCCGCGCAGCATCGTGGCCGTGCCTGCAGGCTGCTCGGACTGGCCGGTGACCGCGGTATGCCAGTGGCCGAGGAGTGCGGCCAGGGCCGTGCCTGAGGTGAGGACGAAGCTGCGACGGTCCACACCACCTCCACGGGCTTGATCACTCAGGATCTCAAGTGTCCCCCGCCTGTTCCACGGCGGCGCCGCCCGCGGACCGTCAACCATCTCGGTGAAGGCCCCACAGGTCCCCAGCACGCGATCGTAGGCCCTGGCGACGTCACACGTGACGGCACGGTTGCCGTTCTCGACCGCGCGCAGGTGCGACCGGGAGAACCCGGCTTCGCGGGCGAACCTATCCCATTCCAGGCCGCTGTTCTGGCGGGCCTCGCGCATGGCCGTTCGGACGTCGGCGTCCACCGCCTGCTCCTTCAGAATCTGAATCACCTATGGATCAGCACAGTTCATTGTTCCCCGGCACCCGCCGGTGTGTGCTTGAAGCGGCATAGATTGCCGACGCAGGCCAGGGAGAAGGCAATGACCTTCAGCTCCGTTCCGATGCCGCCGGGCACCTACACCATCAGCAAGACCTTCGACTTCGAGGGGGGTCACCGACTCCCCGGTCTGCCGTCTGAGCACAAGTGCTCCCGCCAGCACGGGCACAGTTACGAGGTTGAGGTCATCCTCACCGCTCCCCGCCTGGAGGAGCCCGGTTTCGTGACAGACTTCGGCGCGCTGGCTCCTTTCAAGGAGTTCCTGGCCGCCGATCTCGATCACCATAACCTTCACGAGATCCTTCCCTTCGAGCCGACCTCGGAGCTCCTCGCCCAGTTCCTGGCCGGGTGGTTCATCCAGAACGTCGAGCCGACGATCCCCGGGCGCTTGGTCGCCGTCGGGGTCCGCGAGACCAGGCGCAGTTGGGCCAGGTTCGAGGTGGAGGGGCAGTGACCGCGCTGGGACCGGCCACCGTGGAGCTCTCGGCGAGCGACACCGGCTCCTGGCTGATCATCGCGGAGTGTTTCGGTGTCGAGACGCCGACCTTCCAGGGCGAGGGCCCGAGCTGCGGGCATCCTGCCCTGTTCATCCGCCTGTCCCGGTGCAACCTGACCTGTGCGCAGTGCGACACGAAGTACACCTGGGACTGGTCTCGGTTCGACCCGCGCACGGAGTCGACGAAACGGCCGGTGGCGGATCTGGTGGCCTGGGCGGCGTCGTGTCCGGTCGAGCTGGTCGTGATCACGGGCGGTGAGCCGCTGATCCAGCAGCGGAAACTGGCGGCCCTCGTCCAGGGGCTGCTGGCCGTCGGCAAGCGGGTCGAGTTCGAGACGAACGGCACCATCGCGCCCGACCCGGCGCTCCTGGTCGACGGAGTGCGGTTCAACGTCTCCCCGAAGATCCAGAGCTTTGGGGTGGCGGAGAGCAGGAGCATCGTGCCCTCCGCGCTGGAGGCTTTCGCGGCGACGGGCAGCGCGGTGTTCAAGTTCGTCGCTTCTTCAGTCTCCGACCTCGACCGGATCGCCGAGCTGGCCGCAGCCCACCGGCTCGCGCCGGTGTGGGTGATGCCAGAGGGCACCACCGCCGAGGCGATCATCGCGGCAACTCGTGTCTTGGCAGACGCGGTCGCGGCCCGGCACTGGCATCTCACCACCCGGCTGCATGTACTGGCGTTCGCCGACGCCCGAGGCCGCTGACCTGGCCACTGCTCACTCCCTCTTCTATGCCCCGGCCCCCGGAAGCGAGAAGGCCCCATGACGAGCACCTCCACCTCCAGCCCGACCGCGGCGGAAAGCAGCGCCGTATCCGCGCTCTCCGTACCCGCGGTATCCGTACCGGTGCCACGCATCGATACCGGCCGAGTCTCCGACCTGATCGCCCAGCTCCTGGTCGCACTGGGTGAGGACTCCGCCCGCGAGGGACTGATTGGCACTCCGGAGCGAGTCGCGTCCTGGTGGAACACTTTCCTTTCCTCGGACAGTGCCGCGACCGCGACATGCTTCACCGAGTCACATGTGAGCGGCCAGATGGTTGTCGTGGGCGGCATGAGCGTGTGGTCGCTGTGCGAGCACCACCTGCTGCCCATGAACCTTCAGGTCACCGCCGGGTACGTGCCCACGGGACAGCTCCTCGGCCTATCGAAATTCGGCCGCATCGCACAGCGGCACGCCGGCCGTCTCCAGGTCCAGGAACGGTTCACCCGACAGGTCGCCGACGAGCTCGCCAGCGTGATCGGCAGTGACGATGTGGCCGTAGCCGTCCGCGGCACGCACCTGTGCATGAGCATGCGGGGTGTCCGGATGGAGGCCGCCCGCACCCGAACGCTGTGCGCCGGCGGCCGGTTCGCGAGCGACCTGCTTCTTTCCCAGCAGTTCCTCGCCCTCGCGCACCCCCACACCCATCCCGAATGAGAGCAGGTATCCGATGGACACCACAGCAGGCCGCCCTGCCGCCCCGCCTCACGATGAGGCGATGGTGGAGCGCGTCTTCGAACACCGCCGTATCTGGCGTCTGACGCAGGACGCTTTCGCCTCTGCTGCCGCGTTGATCGCCGGGCGGGAGCCGACACCCGGCGTGGTGGTCGGGATTGCGCGCGGTGGGGTTCCGCTGGCCCGGTTGCTCGCCGCGCACTACGGGGCGCCGGTCGTGGAGTTGACGGCCCGCCACAATCGCAGCGACGAGGTGTACCTTCCCGCGACCGGGCAGGTCGAGCTGCCCCAGGAACCCGATGCAGCCCTGGCGGCGCACCGCGGAGCCCGGGTCCTGCTCGTCGACGACATCTGCGGCACCGGCTCCACCTACCGCGCGGCGGTGGGATGGCTGGAGGCGCATCTGGTCCCGGCTGCTATGCGCACCGCGGCGCTCTGCCGCAGCGAGGCGGCTGGTTTCACCCCGGACACCTGGGTGTGGGACACGCTCGACTGGGTCGTCTTCCCTTGGGATGAGCCGACGCAGACCAGCGAGGACCTGGTCGTGCCGGCCTCGCCACGAGTAGGAGAAGAACGATGAATGCTGTACACCTGTCGGAGCAGTATGTGACCCGGCCGGGAACTCCGATGGTGGGGCCCTACAGCACCAACCAAATGGATGACTTCTACGCGGCGTTGAGCCGCGGTGAGGCCAAGCCGTCGGGTCTGATGAACCTTGTGCAGCACCTGATCGTCGCTGAGCGGTGCGCGCCAGGCTCGCGTGTGCTGGACGTGTGCTGCGGCCGGGGCCTGGCGCTGCCGCTGTTGTTCCGCTACGCCCCGACGATCGCGGGGTATGTCGGGCTGGACATCAGCGCCGCCAATCTCGAGGAGGCCCGGGAGCGGATCGAGGCCCTGCGCTCGGCGTACGGCGACCCGTTCCCGGTGGCGCTGGTGGAGTGCGACGTGGCCCAGCCCTGGCCTGATCTGCCCTCGCACGAGCAGGGTTTCGGCATCGCGCTGTACACCTCGGCGCTGGAGCATCTGCCGTTCGAGCTCGGCGCGCAGAGCCTGCGCAGGACCGCCGCGGCGCTGGGACCGGGGGGAGTGCTCTTCCTTTCCACCCCGGCGGCCGTCGGGCCCCCGCCGCGCCCGTTGCAGTACCGCGTCCATGTCTACGAGTGGTCGCGCGAGGAGGTCGAGCAGGTGATCGGAGGCGCGGGCCTGATCATTGAGGACGTGATGGGCCTGCTGCCGCCCACACCGGACGCCACGGTGGCCGCGCTCACCGACCGGTACGGGCAGGCTGCGGCAGCCTGGTACCGCGATCTCGTCGAACGCGTCCCCAGGGCGCTGCTGGACACGGTCTCCGCCGTCGCCGTTCCCGACGTGGCCACGGAACTGCTCTACGTCTGCCGGAGGCCGGCATGAGCACGTCGACGACGATCCGCGGGTCCGCGCTCGGAGCCACAGCGCTGTGGGTGAGCATCGAGGGGATCAACGGTGTCGGGAAGACCAGCGCGGCCCGCGCGGTCGCCGCCGTGCTCGGTGCGCGGTGTCTGCTCCTGGACGAGCTCACCGACTCCGGCGACACGCTGACCGGACGGGTGATCGCCGCGTTGAGCGCCGAAGGTGACCCTTTCCTGCGCACGGGCAGCCCGGTCGTGGAGACCCTTGCCCTGCTCGCGTTGGAGGTCCGCAAGGCCGAGCGACTGGCCACCCGGGACCTGACCGGAGTCGGGGTGATCCTGGAGGACCGTGGCGTGGACTCCGTCGCCGTGTGCCAGGCGGCGATCCTGTGCTCCCAGCACCCGGAGTCATCGCCGGACGCGGTGGCCCGGCACGTGCTGTCGAGTGCTCGGCGGTGGACGGTGTTACCGGACGCGACCATCGTGCTCACCGGTGACCCCTGGGTGTGCGCGCGGCGTTTCGCCGACCGGACCGGGTGCTCACTGACGCCGGCGGACGTGCAGGTACTCGAACAGATCGACATCCTGTACCGCGCGGCGGCTGTCCGCGATCCCGGACGGTTCACGCTCCTGGACACGGCCGGCATGTCGCCGGAGGAGACCGCCGCCGCCGTCCAGGAGGCCGTGACCACGCTGCTGCATCGGCAGGCCACCCATGCCTCGTGACGTGACCCTGTTGTGGGCTCTGCGCTCCCCGTGCGCGTTCGCCTGCCCGCATTGCTACTTCGGCACCATCGAGGAGCACAAGGACGACCCGCCGGAGCAGGCGGGTGTCCTGTCGCACCTGGCGCGCACCGACCTGCCGGCGAACGTGCTGACGGACTTCGCGCGGACGCTCGCGGACTCGCCTGTCGAGCGGGTGATCATCGCCGGCGGGGAGCCGCTGGACTGGCCCGCCGCACTGGAAGTGATCTCCCTCATCAAGGCCGGGGGCTGCCAGGTCGTCGTCGCGACGAACGGTGTTCCGCTCACCCGCCCGCACGTGGCCGAGCGCCTGGTCGCGCTCGGGGTCGACGGCGTGTCGGTGTCGCTCGACAGCGCGGACCCCGAGACCAACGACCAGATGCGGCCGTCCCGTTCGGGTCGTTTCGGCTACCACGACGTCCTGGAAGGCATCGGTGCCCTGCTCCAGGCGCGCGGCGCAAGGCCCGCACCCAGGGTCGGGATCTACACCGTGGTCACGCGATCACGTCCGCAGGAGATCACGGACGTGGCGCGGCTGGCGGCGAGCCTCGGTGTCGACTACTACGTGCCGCAGCCGATCTCCCTCGCCGCCGACCACCAACTCTTCCACCCGATGTGCCACACCCCCGGCGACGTCGCCGACGTCGGCGAGTACCTCGACCTCCTCTACAGCGCCCCCCAGGGGCTGGCCCTGCCCGACCCGTCCTATGTCCAGCGCTTCATCGCCGCGATCTCTACCCACGACGGCGGGCATGTGCCTGACTGCTTCGGCGGCGCGCGCCTGTTCTTCATCCAGCCCGACGGGTCGGTCTGGGACTGCCCGTCCGATCGCCGGATCGCCGCCCAGGTCACGCATGCGCGCGGGCTACGGCACACCATCGAGGACGGCGACGCCCGCACGCTGTTCGCCACGCGGCCGACGTGCACGGACTGCTCGCTGTTCAGCCGTGACTGTGTGAACATGTGGCCCCTCGTCCTGGACATGCCGCGGCTGCTGAACCCGGGGCCGGGACGATGACACTGCCTGCACTCCCCGGCGGGACGCAGCCACTCGCGGAGCAGCTCGCCGCGGTTGTCGCGCAGATGCCCGACCCGAGCGGCGGGCCGGACGTCGCGCAACTGGAGCGCGACCTGGCCGAGGTGTTCGGCGTACCGCACGCCGTCGCGGTGTCCTCCGGCACCGCGGCCCTCCACGCCGCACTGTCGGCCTGCGGCATCGGTCCAGGAGACGAAGTCCTCGTTCCGGCGCTGAGCGTCGTCATGACCGTGGCGCCCCTGGCCGCCCTGGGGGCGGTGCCGGTGTTCGTCGACAGCGACCCAGCCACCCTGGACCTGGACTACGACGACGCGGCCCGCAAGGTCACGTTGCGGACTCGGGCGATCATCCCGGTCCACCTGTGGGGCCGGATGGGAGACCCCGCGGCCCTGACGGCGTTCGCGTCCACCCGCGGGCTCACCGTCATCGAGGACGCCGCGCAGGCTGCTGGCACCGCCCGCGACGGGAAGCGAGCCGGCACCGTCGGCGTCGGCTGCTTCAGCATGAAGGACGGCAAGATCCTCTGGAGCGGTGAGGGCGGCTTCCTGCTCACCACCCAACCCGAGGTCGCGGAGCACGCTGCCGCGTTCCGCAGCCACTGGCAGCAGGCCCCTGCCGGCGAAGCCCCGCTCAGCCGCCTGGCCACCAACTCCCGCCTCGCGGCCCCCCTCGCCGCGATCGCCCTGGCAAACCTCCGCCGGTTCCTGGCTCTGGTCGAACGCCGCCGCGCACAGACCCGCCACCTGCTGGACGCCCTGAAGCAGGCATCCGGCCTGGTGGCCCTGCCACCAGGCACCGGCGAGCAGTGGAACGGCCACGCCCCGCTGCTTCATATCGACCTGCCCAGCCCCCGCAGGTTCGCGCAGCACCTCTCCCAGCAGGGAGTGCCGAACTCCACCGGCAGCTTCCGACTCGTCCCCTGCGACACCCGGCCCATGTTCACCGGCCGCGGCCGTCCGTGCCGTGGTGCCGCCGACATCCTCGACCACACGCTCGCCGTCATCCTCACCGAACGCGACAACAAAACCACACTCGACAGGTACGCCGCCGTCATCACCGAAGAGGCCGCCGCATGGGCCCCGTGACCGACCAGCGCGGCCGGCACCACAACCCCACCGGAGCGACCCCTTCCACGGCGCCCCATCCTCGTCCCGGAACGGAACTGCCGGCATGACGATTGCCTCGGTACGCCAGTCCTGCACCCGCGGCCCACTGATCTCCGTCGACGGCGTCACGGGAGTCGGCAAGACCTATCTGACCAGGCGCGCCGTGCACGCCCTCGACGACAAGCCGCTGGCACTGGAGGGGTTCTCCCAGAGAGCCGACAGTCGCCGGGGACTGGGTGAAGCCCTGCTGGGCGCGCTGGGCGAGGCCAGCGCAGGCGACCCATTCCTACGCGGCGGCACTCCCATGGCCGAAGCCCTGATCCTGCTGGCGATCAAGCGGCATGACCTGGACGTCGCCGTCGGCGAGCTGTCGCGCGGACGTGCCGTCATCGAGGGCCGTGGCGTCGACACCACGGCGGTGTGCCAGGCACTGCTGCTGCACCCCGACAACGGCGACGCCGCCCTGGACACGGCGATCGCCCTGCTGGAACTCGCTTCCTCCTACCGGCCGCTGCCCGACCTCACGATCCTGATCACCGACGACGCCTCCGAAGCCATCGGACGTGCGCAACGCCGCGACCAGCGCGTCTTCACCAACGAGCAGGCCACGTTCATCCGTGAGGCACGCGAACTCTACGAACGGCTCGCCGCCACCGATCCGGCCCGCTACCGGGTCGTGGACCGGCGCAGCGTCGACGAGCACGAGGCGGCCGATCTGATCCGGACGTGGATCCACGGCGAGGGGACCGACCTGGGCTGCTTGCACGAGCCGTGGCAGGACACAGATACCCGGTGCATGTGCTGCGGCCACCACGCGGACCCGGCGCCCGCATGAACGAGGCGGCCCCTCCCTCGGTCTGCCCACACCCGGACCCAGCGGGCACCTGCATGCCCGCGATCCCTGCCGGCATCAAGGCCCTTGTCTTCGACTTCGACGGCACCCTCGCCGACACCACACCCAGCCACGAGCAGGCGCTGCGAGCGGCGCTGAAGGCACACGGCGTCGGCTTGGACCACGACTGGTATCGCGGACACGTCGGCCTATCCATCCATGACCTGCTCGACGCGCTACCAGGCGGTCGGCACCTGCCGCACGAAGAGATCATCGCCCAGAGCCGCGCCCATCTGCTGGCCACCGTCCACAGCATCACCCCTGTCGCGTGCGTTGTCGCGCTCCTGCGCCGCGCCCGCCGTGCTGGGCTGCCCTGCGCCGTGGCCTCAGGTGCCAGTCGCCTGCTCGTCCATCCGGGCATGCACGCCCTGGGCCTGACGCGGGAGTTCGCGGCGGTCGTCGTGCGCGAAGACGTCACGAAGGGCAAGCCGGCCCCCGACGTGTACCTGCTGGCTGCCCGACGCCTCGAGGTGCCGCCGGACCGCTGCCTGGCCGTCGACGACGCCCGCGACGGCGTCGCCTCGGCCCGCACGGCCGGCATGCACGTGATCATGGTCATCGACGGCCACCTGGCCGACGACGCCGAACCGGCCACCACGATCAGAAGGTTCCGCCCGATGACGGCACGAGGCCGTCGCACCCGGGGAGCATGATGCCCGTCCTCCACTCCACCAAGAACCTGGAGATCATCGACCCGCCCACGCCCACGAGAGAGGGCGTCGGAGTCTTCGAGTACACCGACCACTACACGGTGTTCCACTACGGCAGGATGCCGGACCCGATCCCCGGCAAAGGCGAGGCGATCGCCCACATGGCCGCCTTCACCTTCACGATGCNGGAAGCGGCAGGCGTGCCAACCCATTTCCGCCGGTTCATCGCCCCCAACCGGATCGAGTTCGACCTCGCCCGTGTGCCAGGCCCCGACACCGGACCGCTCACGCCGAACGCCGGACCCTACCTCGTCCCCGTGCAGGTCCTCATCCGCACCGAACTCCCGCCAGGAAGCTCCGTTCACCGCCGGCTCGCAGCAGGCACGCTGACACTGGCCGAGCTCGGGCTCACCAGCCTTCCCGCGGACGACCAGCGGCTTGAGCGCCCATTCGTCGAGTACGCGACCATGCTGGAGGACGTCAACCGCTACGTCAGCGCGCCCGAGGCCCAGCGCCTCGCCGCTTTGAGCGACGAGCAGTTCCAGACGATGCACGACACCGCCATCGCGGTCGACCAGGTGCTCACCGAGCACAGCAACAAGGTCGGGCTGAGGCACTGTGACGGCAAGGTCGAGTTCCTGGTGTCGAGCGATGCGCGCCTCGTGGTCGCCGACAGCCCCGGCACACCCGACGAAAGCCGCCTGATGTTCGGCGGAGTCCACTGCGGCAAGCAGATCCTCCGGGACTGGTACGTGGCGAACAGGCTGGAGGTGCCGGTCGACGCACTGATCCACGACAGTGTGCCCAGAAGCCACTGGCCACAGCCGGCACCCCTCCCGCCAGAGTTCGTTCCGGTCATGTCAGACCTGTACCGCGCCCTGAGCGAGACCTGGACAGGCGAGCGGCGCTGGAACGCGCCGAGCCTGAAGGCCGCCACGCAGGCCGCCTCCAGCCTTATTCAATGACGACGCATCATCGAGCGGGCGCTCCGGCATGCTCGTCTCGATACCAAGCGCAGGCGAGCGACCGCCACGACCCGGCCCTACGAGGAAGAGAGCGGTGGAAGCATGGGCGGTTTGACACAAGATCCCGCCTTTCGGGCGACCACCTTCGTGGTCATCGACTTCGAAGCGACGACCCCTGCGGGCCACCCGGCCCAGCCCACCGAGGTTGCCGCTCTTGCACTCCGCTACGAGGACGGCGGGTGGAGCGAGGCCGGTAGGTACACCTCCCTCATCCGGCCGCCCGACTTCGCCCCGGTGACGCCGGCCGACACGGCCCAGACCGGCCTCACCCCCGAGCAACTGCGCCAGGCGCCCAGCCCGGCCGACGCGCTGGGCGCATTGGACCGGCGATTCACTGAAGGCATTCAATACTTGCTCGTCGCTCAACACGCCGCCACCGAAGCCAACATCATCCACAATCAGCGCGAGCACTGCCCGGCGCTGGCTCACATTGACTTTCTCGACACGATCCCGCTCGCCACGCACCTCATCCCAGGTCTGCCGAACTATCGGCTCGACACGCTGCTCGCGTATTTCCACATCAAACAGCCGCCGAATCGCCACCGGGCCCCTGCTGACGTTGACGTCACCGCCCAGATGTTCTTCCGGCTCGTCAGCGCCGCAGACGAAGATCCGCAGCTCAGCGATCTCACGGCCCTGGTAAAACTCGCGGGACGCACGGCCAAGGGCAACAGGCCCGTCCAAGGCGGCCTGTTCGACATCGAGCCCCCGGCGGGAGAAGACCTGAGCACAACCGGTCCGAGATAACACGGAGTTCACTCCGATGACCAAGGAACAGCCCGGCCGCGCCGAGGCCGGGTTCTGGGACGGACTGGTCATGGTCGCCGTGACGGACGGCTTCTTCGAGCTCAAGCGGACCCGGGACCGCACCATCCTTCGAGTGAGCCGCGTGAGCGGACACCACAGCTCGGCCAGCGTCGGCCGAGGCCCGGGTTCGGTTCGACATCCGGTTCGGCAGGGAGGCTGACGACGACCGCGGAGCCCTGACTGGTGCGCTCCGCGGTAAGGCGCCGCTGCTTGCCGGAGGCGTTCAGCGAACCCCGGTCAACCGATCTAGGCCGGTGCGTTGACCGCTCGCGCGATGCGGTGGCCGACAAGCCGCTCTGCCACGGCAAGCGGATACCATGCGGCACCGTGCACCTCGGACTCCTGGATGCGCCCCACCTCCGCATGTGCCGTGGTGAAGGCGTACCCGATGTCGAGGTGGTAGTGATCCGGCTCGTCCTTCGTCGGTCGTGCCGGAACCTGCCCGTACTCGATGTAGACGGGGGTCTGCGACGCGGGGAAGACCGTGTCAGGGTCAACACCGGTCTCCTCCGTCAACTCGCGCACTGCCGCGCCGATGAGTGTGGTGTCGGTCGGCTCCAGGTGGCCGCCAGGCTGCAACGTGATCCCGTACGCGCGGTGCTCGACCAGCAGGATCTCGGCGTCACCGCAGCCGTCACTACGGACCAGAAGCGCACCGGCAGTTACGTGCATCGGAAAGGTCCGCCGCGAGGCGAAATCCCGTCCTTGGGAAAGCAGTAGCAGCGGCTCAGTCAGCAGCGCAGCCTCGTCGGGGTAACGCTCGATGTAAGCGGAAAGTGCACTCGATATGTCCGAATCACTGATCGCCACGAGCTGCCCCCGCATCAGCCCGAGAGGCCAGCCTTCCGGGACCTCCTGCTTGAAGGTGAGCGACGAGATGCGACACAGCCAGCTCCGTAGATAGCGCATGGCGTAACAGGAAGCCCGCATCCTACATGTGGAGCCTCAGCGGTGGGCGTATGCCCGGCGATCTGCACGAAGTGATCGGCTCCGGATGCGTGTTCCAGCTCCAGGCCGGTCCGACGTGGTCGGGACTCGGCTCCCGTCAATGCCTTTCGGCAAGGACCGCATCAGCCACCTCGACGAGGATCGAGTCCAGATCCGGCTGCGGGGTGGCCGGACGTTGCAGCGACCAGACGGTGACGGTCGCCTTGCGGGGGTGGGGGATGGCGCGGGTCACCGTCCAGCCCTGTAGGCGGTAGTAGCCGATGAGTCCGCGGTTGTCCGGGCCAATGGTGAGGACTCCGCGGCGCACCCACTGAGCGCCTTGGTGGGCGGCATGGTCGAGCGCCCAGAAGGCGATCAGGGCCCCGAGGCCGTCGCCGGCGAGGTCGGGATGCGTGACGGTGGACCGGAGAAAGACCGCGGGCTTGGTCTGTTCCTGGTCGGTCCAGCCGAGGCGCGGGGTACCGGCCGTGATGGTGGTGCAGCCGACGATCCGCCCGGATCCGGTGGTGAGGACCCAGACGGGCCAGTCGGGGTCGGNGGTCTGGGCGCCGAGCTGCTCCGCGTTGGTCTGCCAGCTCGACCAGCGGCCGTGACCGTGCGCGCGCATCCACTCCGCACAGGCGTGGATCATGGACGTGACCGGTGCCTGATCGGTGGCGGTGGCCGGTCGGATCAGGTACATCCGTGCCCTCCCGCGGCGGTTGTGGTTCGTGGCTCCAGGCTAAGGATGCTGAACAGACCGGTGTCGACGGGTCCGCCGTCGGCGTGTCGCTGGTAGGCGGCGCGGAGCTGGCCGCCGTCGAGGTAGCCCAGGTCGATGAGCAGGGAGTCGTCGAGGATGGCCGCGAGCAGAGGCATCCCGTGCTCGCGCACGCCCTGTTCCATGTCGATGCCCTTGTCGCGGGCGGCGGTGAGGATCTGTTCGACCGCTTCGTGGTAGGGCTCGGCGAGGGGGCCGACGGGTTCCCCGCGGGCCCGGCATCCCCCGGGATGCAGCGGGGGATGTTCCCAGGCGGGGCCGCCGATCAGGAGTGCGTAGGCGAGGACCTGCCCGGGATCGCGGGCGGCGAGGGTCACCGTGACGTTCCCGGAATCCATCCCCCCGGACGGCTCCACCGCGCTGGCCTGCGGTGCGTACGGCCGCCGGCCGACGGCGTGGTTCAGGAGCAGTTCATACACGTCGACGATGTCGACGCCGTCGCGGATCTGTCGAGGACGGGCGTGTTGTGCGGGATCGGGATAGANCACGGTGAGCGTGGTCGCGCGGGGATCGTAGTGGGCGCTCGTACGCTCGGTCAGCATGGAGATGTCGCGGAACAGGGTCTGCGTGCTGTAGCGGCCGCGTCGGGTCAGCGCTCGTGTGACCGCGATCGGGTAGAGGCCGCCGGTCTCGACGCGGGGGGTCAGCTCGGCCAGTGACCAGGATGCATGCAGCGCGCCGTCGCCGAGACCGAGGTACAGGGGAGCGGTTCCCCAGTGGCCCGCCGTGAGCTGGACCGTGCCGTCCGGAGCGCATTCCACCAACGTGAAGTCCAAGGGCCAGTCGAGAACCTCGCGGCGTCGAGCTCGGTAGAGTCCTTCGTCAACGAGACACGGCCGGCGACCGCCATCGCCCTCATCGGGGGATGCCTGCCTCATTCTCTCCCGCACGAACAGGAAGCTGGAATGCCCGTCGGTCACGACACCATGTTCCAGCAGAGGATGCCCGAAGGGCTCCAGCCAGTTCTCCCCGCTCGTCCACCGCTCCTGATGCCATCGCCACCGTTCGGAGACCCGCACGGGTCCGAACCTGAAGGTCAACACGGTCAGTTTGGTGTGCTGTATGTTCCGACGCCGGCGGGGCGGCCGGGAGCGGTCGGCGACATCTCAGATCTCGTCGTATTTATTGCGCGTGTCACTGTCTCCTTCGACCTTGAAATACTCAGACTCCGCCACTTTCAAGATCACATCTCCTTCGAAGGCGTCATTGAAGTCGAGTTCCATGGCTACCGCCCTCTCTTTGCCATAGAGCAGTCGTCGCCGCAGCGACCTACGAAAAGCATGGTGCCACCGCCGCGGTCCCCCGTCATTCAGTTGGAGAGAAAGGTGGCGACTTGGAGGGCCCGATTTAACTCACCGCGTCCACCGCTAGTTCCCAAGGAAAAGTTGAAACCTTGGTCCCGCCAGAGCGGGGTGGGTGGGGCTCGAAGGCACCGTGCCCGAGGAGGACGGTCACGCCGGCCGCTCGTAGCTCCTCGACGCTTCGGCTGAAGGCCCGGTTCGCTGCGAGGGCCTGGTTGACGAACGGCAACACGGCGATGGGCAGGCCGAGCCCGGTGAGCTCGGCCACGACGCTCAAGGGGTAGGTGTCGGCTGCCCCGGACGCCCATTTGTTGATGGTGTTGTATGTAGCGGGAGCCACGATGACGGCGTCAGCATCGGGCACCCTTGCCGGATCGCCCGCCGGCCGATAGGTGGTACGGACGGGTCGACCGGACTGCTGCTCCAGGGCCGGCACGTTCAGGAAATGGCTGACGGCAGCATGAGTTGCGATGAGCTGCACCGTCCACTCGCGCTGCTGGGCCAGCTCCACGAGCTGGCCGACCTCGCTGGCGGGTCCAGCTCCGCACACCACGACGTACAGCACCCGCCCCCGGTGATTCACGTGGACAGCCCAATCCGCTGGGCCAACTGGCTCAGCTCGGAAAGGGGACGGGTACCGGGGCGCTTGAGCAGGTCGTTGACAAGCTGCTTTCCGACTGGGCGGCACCGTACTTCTTCGGGGGCGATCCGGTCTGCATCGAGCAGGGCCCGGATGGCCGGCTCGGGATTGCCGGCCTGACGGTGGGCCTCGGCCAGATCAAGCAGGTAATTAGCCCTGCGTTCACGAGGGAGCCGGTTCAAGCGGGCGGGGTCAATGGTTTGAGCGAAGGCCACAGCGGCAGCTCCTTCGTGCAGGCGGACGAGCGCCGCCAGGCGGTGGAGCTCGACGTTGGTGACGCCGAAGGCGGTAACCCGGTGGCTGAAGTCTGGCGCCAGGGTTCGAGCTACGGCGTCCGCCTGCTCATGAAGGGACAGCGCGGTGGCGGCATCGCCTTGGGACGCGGCGGCAATCTCGGCGGGCAGGAGCAACATTCCGTAGAGAGAGGTCAGCTCTGGATCGTCGGTGATCTGTGTTTCCATGCGATCGGCCATGGCGATGAGCAGGTCCACGGCTTCGGCAAGCTGGCCGGTCTGGGTCATGGCGCGGGCGACGCTGCGGGTGGCTCGTGCCAGACAGATGGTGTCGCCGGTCTGGCTGGCCAGGTTGATGGCCCGGTCGGCCGCGAGCCAGGCCACGTCGGTGGTCTCGAACTTGAGCAAGGTGGAGGTTGCCAGGCGGTAGGTCATCACCAGATGGCGGCTGGCTTCCAGACGGTCGTCGCCGTCGAGGGTCCGGACGGCGGCCTGGGCCTCACCCATCAGGCCGGGCAGGACCTGGCCCATGACGGTGAAGTGCGAAGACAGCCAGGCGGCACAGGCATGGTCGACCTGCTGCCGAAGCCGGCCCAAGTCGGGGTCACGGGCGCTGTCCAGCGGGCCGAGAAGGGCATCGTAGGAACCGAGAGCCGCACGGATCGCTCGTACCTCGGTGCCGTCGAGGCATTGGGCGGCGCGTTCGGCGGCGTCATCCTCGGTGAGGGCGGCCACCTCGATGTTGAGAGCGGTGGCCACCCTCTCCAACATCGGTAGGCGCACAAGATTGCGCTGTCCGGCTTCGATTTTGTCCACCCAGCTGTTGGACCGGTCGCAGAGGTCAGCGAGCTGCTGGCGGGTGAGACCGCGCCGCGTTCGCCAGTAACGCACCCGCTGGCCGACGCCGCGACTGTCCATAACCACCCCCATGAGGCCTGGCGCGGCACCACCCAGAGACGATCCGCCCTGCCACGGATGGTATCGCCGGACCTCGCTTGTCCCGTCTCACTCTGCGTCCCCCGCCCAGGCTCGGGCCACGGACATTTTGTCCAACCCCAGGGGCCAGAAAGCCCCCTAGGTTCAGATCCGGTCACCGTTGCCGGACCCGCCGAACCAGCGGTCCTCATGCCCCTCTCCGCCCGCGGCGCCTCACTGTCGAGGACGCCAAGATCTACGTCCTGCTGCGGGCGGGGAGGTTCCATCAACCCGCCTATCCGATCGGGAAATCTGTCATGCCTCCGAACTATTCGACGCGCCCGCATGATGCGGGGATCATGGACCTGACCCCTGAGACCACGGCGCCCACGGAACTGCTGGGCAGGGTCCTGGATCACCACGGGCGCCTGGTCCTGACCGCGGACCAGATCGTGACGTTGCTGAACCTCCAGGCCGAGTACCGCCGTGGGCGGAGGGACATCGAGCTGGACATGGCCCTGGCCGCGCACACTGTGGCGGTCACGCCCGAGGCGCTGACTCCGGAAGGGCTCAAGGCGCGTCAGGTCGTTTACGGGCAGCGAGGTGGGTCTCTGGCCGCGCTCGAGGCGCGGGGAGACGAGTACATCGCGAAGGTGATGGCGGTCCTCACCGCGCAGCAGACGGACACGCTGATGGAGATCTACGTCGAGGAACGGCGGGATCACCTGGAGAAGATGACGCGGGTCCTGATCAACGCGGTGGGCCCGCGGTTCGTGCTGGCGGAGCCGGACCCGGACGGCGACGGCTTCCGCCTCGTCGGCGGCCGGGTTCTCGCGACGCTCTGATCCGGCATGCTTCCGCTCGCGGGCTCCAGCCATACGGATGGTGAGAGCCTCGTGCGGGCGGGCAGGCCCCATCCCCGACAAGGGACAACATGATCGACGATGACGGGGGCGGCGGCGCCGCGCCCACCCTGGTCTCCACCCCCTCGATGTGGCCTACGACCGACCTGAAGATCGATGTGCCGCATTCGGCGCGGATGTATGACTACTACCTGGGTGGGAAGGACAATTTCCCGGCCGACCGGCAGGCCGCCGAGGACGCTCTCGCCGTGTTCCCCAACGCGGTGGTGATGGCCCGCCAGAACCGGGAGTTCATGGTTCGGGTGACCAGGTATCTGGCCGGTGAAGTCGGGGTCCGGCAGTTCCTCGACGTCGGGACGGGAATCCCGACCAGCCCGAATCTGCATGAGGTGGCCCAGAGGATCGCGCCCGAGTCCCGGGTGGTGTATGCGGACAACGATCCGATTGTGCTGACCCATGCTCGTGCGCTTCTGGCCAGCACTCCGCAGGGGCGGACGGCCTACCTCGACGCCGATCTTCTGGACCCCGAGCGGATCCTGGCCGCGCCGGAGCTGCGGGACACCTTCGATTTGAGCCGGCCGGTCGCGCTGTCCGTCATCGCGATCCTTCATTTCGTGCCCGACGACGCCGACCCGTATGGGATCGTCGGCCGCCTGCTGGAGGAGTTGCCGTCCGGCAGCTATCTGGCGTTGACCCATGCGACCGCCGATCTCGACCCGGCGGCGCTGGAGATGGCGGAGGTGTACCGGGCGCGGGGGATCACCGCCCAGGCCCGCACGGCCGCCCAGGTGGGCCGCTTCTTCGACGGCTTGGAGCTGGTCGAGCCGGGTGTCCAGGTGGTGCACCGCTGGCGGCCCGACCCCGCGGAGCCGTCCGACGTGACCGACGCCGAGGTCTCCATTTACGGGGCGTTGGCCCGCAAGNCATGACCAGGTTCTTCCGTCCGGGTTCTCGGCGTTGGACGTTCGCGCCGGATGATCCGGTGCCCCTGCTGGTGGGGGGAACGGGCTACCGGGGGGTCGTCTTCGACGAAGCCGAGGTGGGCGCGGGTGCCCGGGTGCTGGACCTGGGCGGGGACCCGACCCTGACTGCCGAGCTGGTCAACCACGTGGATGACCGTGCCGTGGTGCTGGTACGGACCGGCGAGGACGGCGCACCCGTGGAGGGCCGGTTCCGGCCGGTCCGCGCGGCTCTGGACGCGCTGCCGCTGTCCGACGGCGACGTGGGTCTCGTCGTCGGCAACGACGTGTTCCGCAGCGGGGTGCCGCTGACCCCGGTGCTGCAGGAGATCGCCCGGGTGGTGCGCCCTGGTGGTTGGGTCAGCCTCGTCCAACCCGCACACCACCGTGTGATCGTCCCCGCTGTGCGGGGCCTGGGCGCGCAGGACAGGGGCATCCCGCCAGAGCGCACACCGGCGCTGCGTGTCCTGGAGGCCGAGATGATCTGGCGTGCCCGCGCCGTCGGCCTTCTGCCGGTCGTCATCGGTCTCGGGTTCACGCGCGGGCGGGTGGACGCCGGCGACGTTGAGGCGTTCCTGTACAGCTCGGTGGCGGGGATGCCCAGCCCGGTGGGGACCGTGACCGCGGCTGGGGGTGCCGACGCTGCCGACTGGTATGTCCGCGCCTGGCGGCATGCCGCGGCCACGGCAGGGTCCGTGGACGTGCTGACGCCGGTCGTCCAGATCGATGCCGTCCGGGTCGATCCGTGGCCGGACCGTCCTGTGACCAGCGAACCGGAATGGTACGAGGCGTACTCCCGGGCCCTTGACCAGGCACGGGCCGCCGGAATTCCCAAGGCGGCCTGGCAGATCGGCCAGGCTGTGGGCCGCCATCTCGACCGGGAGGAGGACCTGCGCCGCGGCGGGCCGGAAACCGGCCAATGCGGGATGCTGACCGGCTGCTGGGACGACGTCTGGGACGACGACGGTGAGGCCGACGTGGACACCGATCCCCTGGACGCGCTCAAGAAATACTTTCTCTTCCAGGCTGCCTGGATTTCCTTCCTCATCGCCGTCGACATCGTGGTGAAAGCCCTGTAGCCAGATTTCAGTGTTTGATCTTCATGTCTCTTTTTCGTGGGGGCGTGTGGGCCTCCACCTGACGCGATGCGTGGCGCAGACCGAGGCGCGCCGTATCGAGTGTCGCCGGCAGCCTGCGGCGGAGGCTTTTTCTGAGGGCAAGGGACGGCGGAGTCGGACGGAAACGAGGAAAGGGTGGTGCCGGCGGTGACGGTGTCGGGGGTGCGGCGTGTTCTGGACGCGGCGGAGATCAGCCCGGGTGGTCTGGTCGTGGACCTGGGCGGTGGGGCCAGCGCACTGTCCCTCCCGGCTCTGGCCCGTGTCGGACCGTCCGGTGTCGTCTGCGCGGTCGATTCGGCATCGGGTGGCGGGGGCGCGCCGGACGGGGTGCGCAGGGTTGTGGCCGAGGCGGGTCGTCTGCCGTTTGCGGACGGGGCGGTGCAGGCTGTCATCGGGCACACGGTGCAGGTCGATGTGGCCGGGGTGTTGGGTGACGCGGCCCGCGTGCTCGCCCCGGAGGGGAAGCTCTCACTGGGCCAGCCTCTGCCGCATTACCGGCGCCACGACGTGCTGGCCGGGCTGACCGCGGCGGAGCAGTGGCGGGCCGACACCGCGATCCTGCAGGCGGTCCCCGCGCGCCTCCGTCACGCCACCGATGATCTCGCGGCCGCCATCTATCCCTACGGCGCGTGTTTGGCTGTCGACAGTTTCGCGGTCGTTCCTGAGACCGTCATTCTGCGTGATCAGGATAGCGTTGCGGAATTCCTGCGGATGCCGCTGTACCCGGGGGTCTCCCGGCCGATGGACATGGTCCGCGACCAGCTCGGCGATGTGTTTGCCGCCCGATATGAGGCAGCCTGGTATGTAACACTACGACAGCGTAGGACGATAGCCGTGAGCACACCGACGGTGTTTGTCGGCGCCCGGCGTGGTCTGCCGTGATGCCATACACCCGGCGGCAGGTTCTCGCGATGGTGCGCCGGGTCGTTTCCCGGCCGCTGCCCGACGGCGCGGCCCGGGTGAATTTCGCGGACATGGACGGCGACGGCACACTCACCTGTTCACTGGATGGTTTCCCGGGCGGGCGGCCTGCACCGGGGAGCAGCGTGCGAGTCGGGGACCGCGCGGGCCGGCGGGCCGCCGCGGTGGTACGCGGCGTGGACACGACGACCGGGCTGGTCTGGCTGCGCGTCACTCTCACCACCTTCACGGACGGGATTCTTCGATGACCATTGACTTGCACACCCACTCCACGATCTCGGACGGCACCCTGGACCCCGAGGAGCTGGTCCTGCAGGCCCGCGCAGCGGGGCTCGACGTCGTCGGTCTGACCGACCACGACGACATGACCGGCATCCCGCGGGCCGCCGCGGCGCTGCCGGCGGGGTTGACTCTGCTGCCGGGGGTGGAGGTCTCCTGCTACATCGTGATCGGCGAGCGGCGGCAGACCCTGCACCTGCTGGCCTACCTGCCCGACCCGGACAACCGGGCGCTGACCGCGATGCTGCATGCGACGCGGGAGGGCCGGAGGCAACGCGCCCGGGAGATGGTCGCGGCCCTGGCCGCCGACGGCCATCCGATCGGCTGGGACAGCGTGGCGCGCCGTGCCGGCGGGCGGCCGCCCGGTCGGCCGCACATCGCCGACGAGCTGATCGCCGCCGGCCTCGTCGCCACGCGGGAGGAGGCGTTCACCGAGCAGTGGATCGGCCCCCGGGGCAGATACCACCGGGAGAAGGTCCAGCCCAGCGTGTTCGACGCGATCGCCGCGGTCCGCGGGGCGGGCGGCGTCCCGATCCTCGCCCATCCGGGTGACCCGGGCCGGGGCACGATGCTCACCACCGACCAGCTCACCGAGCTCGCCGGCTACGGGCTTGACGGCTTCGAGGTGGACCATCCCAAGCACAGCCCGCAGATCCGCGGGTGGCTGCGGGACCTCGCCACCCAGCTCGGTCTGATCGTGACGGGGTCAAGCGACTTCCACGGAAGCCGCAAGCCCCAGCAGCTCGGGGACGAGACGACCAGCGCGCAGGCGTACCAGGACATCCTCATGCGGGCCGGCGCCATGCCGATCCCATCACGGTGATCCCCGCGATGGGTCTTTCTGCTGCCGCCGGGCGTACCGCGCCCGGCGCATCGAGGACCCCGCCGGGCGGCCTGGACCCGCGCTGGTCCGGCGACCTGCAGGCCGCGGACCGCGAGGCGGCAGCGACCGGTCTGATCCTCGGCGCCGGCCCGCTGCTCCTCCTGGTCGCCGGCTCGATCCGGTGGGCGGGACGGGTCCCTGGCCGCCGCCCCTGTGACCGGGACCCTCCCGCGCACCTCACCCACACCCGCCCACCCTCGGCGATCAGGAGAGACGACATGACGGCGACCGCCTTCGTCGACTGCAACACCATCGAGCCGGGCGACACCATCCGCGTCCCGGTCAGCCGTTTCCGGGACGGCGTGCCCACTCCAGGCGGCGCGGTCCTCTGCGACGACGAGGAGAGCCTGCGCGCGTCCGCCGTCGTGCTGGCTGCCAAGGGAGAGCTGATGGTTCTGCGTGTGGACATGGACTCGTTCGTGTCCGACCCGTGCCTGGCGGACTCGGGGGAACGATGACCGCCTGCGCGGAGGAAGCGGTGGCCTCGCGGCCGGGCCGCGGCGGGCGCGCGGAGCATCTGGCCCACCAGTTCGGCCTCACCCTCACCTCGCCCTCGACGGCGACGCCGGTCACCCTCAGCGGCCAGCAGCAGCGTGCGTTTCGGGCCCGGACCCGCCGGGTGGACCTGCTCGCAGCCCGGTACGCCACCGCGGAGCTGCATCGCACAGCCTGGTGGGTGCATGCCGGTGGATGAGACCACGCCCTCGCCCGCGCAGGACCGTCGGCAGGACGTCGGGCGGGCTGCGGGGGAAGCGGGGCCGCCGGTGGGGGAGTGCGTGGTGGCGGTGGCCGCACTTCTCGCTTTGATCATCCTGGTGTTGACGACCCCGCACCTCCCATGATCGCGGAAGATGCGGCGAAGACCACCCGACTTCCCGCCGGTTGCCGGGTCCTCGGTGGGACCTGGCAGCCTCGGCGCGGCCCGGAATTGCAGCGGTGGGCCGGCCGGTTCCTCGGCGGTCTGGACCCGCAGACCCGCGCCGCCGTCGTGAGCATGGGGCGCGGCGACGCGGTTGCCGCGGGGGAGCCCGTTCTGCGGGAAGACGAGGCGGGTCAGCTGGTGATCGTGCTGCTCTCCGGCTGGGTGACGGTGACCGCCGCCGCGGAGAACGGGACGACGGTGCTGCTCGCCCTCCATCACAGCGGTGAGGTGGTCGACGCGGACACGCTGTCGGCGGTGGGTGGGATGAGGGTGACGGCGGGCGCACTCACGCTGGTCCGGTGGATCCCGGCCGCCCGGTTCGCGGAGGTCCTCGCCGCGTATCCCAGCGCCCGGGAGTCGTACTGCCGCGTGCAGTGCGCGCTGCTCCGGCAGGCGACCCGGCAGTGGATCACGGGTCTCGCTCCGGTCGCCGTGCGCGTCGCGCGCACGCTGATCGAGCTGCGCCGCAGCTTCGCTGGCCGGCCCGACCCGGCGGGACGCGTGGTGATCCCGCTGAGCCAGTCCGAGCTGGCGGAGCTCGCCCACGCTTCCCTCCCGGCCGTGCATCGCGCGCTGGCCGACCTGCGCGACGCGGGTGTCCTCGCGCTCAGCCGCCGCGCCCTCGGCATCGTCAACCTGCCCGCGTTGGTGGCCGCCGCCGGGACGACCGCCCCGCTGGCCGCTCACGGGACGGGGCTACCCGATGCCTGCCCTGGCTGCCCGCGACCGGCGACCTCACCCCACAGACGGGGACGAGCCATGCCGGGCTCGCCCGCAGCACCCTGACGGGAGACGACGTGCGTTCACCGACCCGGCCGAGGGCGGCCGCGAACGTTCACACGATCAACCGTGTGCCGGTCGGTCGGCTACGCGAGGCCCTGGCCTGGTCCACTCGCCGAGCGGCGCGCACGGGCACGTTTCCCGCGAGCCGAGTAGCGGATCGTCTCCAGGTGCCCGCCGTCGAGGCGGCAACCCTGCTCAACGTTCTCGCCCTGCTCGGTCTGTGCGACCGGTATGAGACTGGTGGCGGCTGGGTGTATGCCTGCGGCCCGCTGCTCGCCGCGGCGCCGCACTCCGACTCCGGGGCACGCCCGCAGGAGGAGGTGCTGCCGCGGGAGCTGTGGGCCGCGATCATCATCGCCCAGGCCGAGACCGGCCTGGCCTCGGGCGAGGCCATCGCCGAACTGCTGGACACCGCCCGGCGCGTGGACCGGGTCGACGTGACGCTGCGCCTCGCGGTGCTGGCCGTGCGGGGGCTGCTCCTGCTGGGCCCGGACCGCGGTGCCGCGCACCGCCAGTGGCAGGCGACCGCCCGCGGAACCTACTGGTCCCGCGACCTGCTGGCACGGGGGCTCACCGACCACGAGGTGTGGACGGTGCTCGGCGCCGACAGCCCCGACATCGACGCCGACGTGGACCTCCTCACCGCCGCCCGCCGCCTCGGTGTCTCCGGGGAACGGTTGGAAGGGTGGGNGGACCGGCACACCCGCACCGGTCATTTCACCCGGGTCGGCCCGGGGTTGNGGTTCACCGACGTCGGCCGGGAGGCGATCAACGCCGTGCGGGAAAGCCCGGGGCAGTGAGACCGCACCCCTGCCGCCACCAAGCTGGCCCCTTCCGCTGCCTAGGGACGGAGCCGGGGTGCGGCACGCGGGGTGGTGACCGCGTGCCGCACCCACAGCCTGTGCCTGCGGCGGAGGTCTCACAGCGGGTCGCTGGCTGTCGGGTCCTCGGCGAGGCTTGGCCGCCTCGGCACTGGCGGGCTCTGTGACGGTCCAGGACATCGGGCAGGTATCTGTCCAGGCTCTGCGGGCATCGCTGCTTGTGACGGCGGCCCGCACGGCTCACGCGGGCATGTTCTCCGCCGGGCCGGTTGCGGCTGCCCTGGCGGCGACGGCCATCCAGGTGGGCCGCTGGCTGGACCTCCTCGCCGTGCTGGGCCTGCTCGCCCGCTACCCCACGGCGGTCCGGGCCTATGCCTGCCAGCCGCAGCTTGTCGCGGCGCCGGCCACAGGCGCCCGCCCGCTCGACGAGGTCAGCCCGAGCGAGCTGTGGGCGGCGGTGGTCACAGCACAGCTCCAGACAGGCAAGGCATCCGCATCGCAGATCGCCGCGTTCCTCGACACGCGGACCAGTCGGGTCGACCGGGTGGACCTCCTGCTGCGGCTCGC
This sequence comes from Frankia sp. ACN1ag, assembly GCF_001414035.1. Lineage (NCBI taxonomy): Bacteria > Bacillati > Actinomycetota > Actinomycetes > Frankiales > Frankiaceae > Frankia > Frankia sp. ACN1ag. The sequence goes on from NZ_LJPA01000012.1 coordinate 91,168, forward strand.
GGCGCTGGCCGCCTGCGGACGGCTCTGGGCCTGCACCGACGACGCCACCCGGCTGCGTCCCACCGACATCGGATGGACAGCCGTCCCAACAACATCGCCGGCGCCATGACGCGCCCGACCACCAGGAGATGCGCCACGTTCCTGCGGGCAGAGACCACCAGTGGCCTGCTCCTTGCCGCCTGCACGGTTGCCGCCCTGATCTGGGCGAACACCGCACCGCACGCCTACCACACCGTGTGGTCCGCCCAGGCCGGCTTCGGACCACCCTGGCTACACCTGAACCACCTGCACGTCACCGAGTGGGTCGCCGACGCCCTGCTCGCCGTGTTCTTCTTCGTCGTCGGCCTCGAACTCAAACGCGAACTCACCATCGGCGACCTCGCCGACCGCCACAGCGCCACCCTCCCCGTCGCCGCCGCCGCCGGCGGCATGCTCGCCCCCGCCCTGATCTGCCTCGCCCTCACCCACCACGCCCCCGGCGCCGGCCGCGCCTGGGCCATCCCCGTCGCCACCGACATCGCCTTCGCCCTCGGCGTCCTCGCCCTCGCCGGCCCCCGCGCCCCCACCGGCCTACGCACCGTCCTGCTCGGCCTCGCCGTCGCCGACGACCTCGGCGGCATCCTGCTCATCGCCGTCGGCTTCAGCCACGGCATCAACCCCGCCTGGCTCGCCACCGCCGCCGCCCTGCTCGCCACCGTCGCCCTCGCCCACCGGCGGCGATGGGACTCACCCCTGCTCCACCTCCCCCTCGCCGCCGCCACCTGGACCAGCGTCCACGCCGCCGGCATCCACGCCACCGTCGCCGGCGTCGCCCTCGGCCTACTCGTCCGCGTCCACCCCGACCCGAACGAAACCGAAGCCCCCGCCATCCGCCTCGAACGACGCCTGAGCCCGATCACCGCCGCCGTGATCCTGCCCGTGTTCGCCCTGTCCGCCACCGGCGTGTCCCTCGCCCCGTCCGCGCTGCTCGGCGTCGTCACCAACCCGATCAGCCGCGGCGTCGCCCTCGGCCTGCTCGCCGGCAAACTCCTCGGCGTCCCCGCCGGCGCCTGGCTCGCCGTCCGCCTCCGCCTCGCCCGGCTACCCGACGGCGTCCGCTGGCGCCACCTCATCCCCCTCGGCCTGCTCGCCGGCATCGGCTACACCGTCAGCCTGCTCATCGCCACCCTCGCCCTGCCCAACCCCGACCAGACCGAAGGCGCCGCCACCGCCATCCTCGCCGCCTCCGTCACCGCCAGCGCCCTCGCCCTGGCCGCCATGCGCACCCCGCTCGCGGCGCAGGGACCGCCTCGCGGGCCAGGGGAAGGCCATCCCGGGGCGGCTGTGCTGGCCGGACGCCAGCCGCAGACAAGCGCGGACGGGGCCGGCGCGCCCCTGCCTAGGGGGAACCAGGTGGACCTCCTGCTGCGGCTCGCGGCGCTGGCCGGTGGCCCGCTACCTCGGCCCTCAGGGTGGCGGGCCACCGGCTTGTCGGCGTCGGCGACGACTCGCGCGATGGTGTTCTGCGCTGTGTGTCGGCTTCGCTGGTGCGGCCGTGCTCGGTGAGCCGGCCGGCCTGTGTCAGAAGTATGCGTGGCTGATCCATCCGAGCCAGGATCCGGCGGCGATAGAGACGACGGCGGTGAGGATGACGAGTGCGGCGACGAGGCGCCAGGAAACGCCGTCGTCGGATTTCCAGGGGGACGGACTCCAGTCGGCCATGGGTGCTCTCCTTCTCGGAGGGAAAATTAGGTCAGGATGGCTCTGCTGATAGCCGGAAGGGGGTTTGCGAGGGGCCTCTTTTCGCAGCTCAGGGAAAGAGGGCGGTGATTTTTAGAGGAGGGGTGGGTCTTCGAACGTTGGAGGAGTGCGAGGGCTCCATCGGAGGTGGTCGAGGAGGGTCCGGTGCACGTGGGGCCGGTCGAGGTGGAGACGGATCAGGCTGCCGACGGTCATCGCGATTTCAAGGTCGGAGTGGTAGACCCCCGTTTCGGCGACCATCCGGTGCGGTACGCACAGCGCCTGGCCGGGGGACTGGAGGAAAACGATGGTCTGCAGGTCGGTGAGGTAGAGGGTTCNCTCGCCGTGATCGAGCCAGATGGCCGAGGTGACGGGCGTGTCGTCGCGAGTGGACCATGCCCGGCACACAGTGGAGGCGTAGACCCGTTCGCCCGGGTAGCACCACCGCGGCACCTGGGTCAGTGGTGTCGGTGGGGGTCCGGCGGCGAGGGCGCGGGCGGCGTCCTGGTCGGTGGAGTGTGCGGGCGGGTCGCGTGTGGTCCAGAGTTCCCGGATCCGGCGGAGGTTTCTGAGGCCGGCGGTGCGGGTGTCGTGGTCGTTCATGGGCGTGTGGTTCGTAGCAGGCGGGGGAGGAGGGCGATGGTGGCTGGGCTGGGCTGGGCGTCGAGGTCGGCGAGGCGGGCGACGAGTCGGTCGTAGACGCGTCGGACTTCGGTGAGGTGCCCAGTCCGGGCGTGCAGCCGCATGAGGTGGGTGTGGAGGGGTTCGGAGGAGGGGTCGGTGGTGGTGAGGGCCTGTTCAAGGACGACGGCGGCCTGGGTGGGATCGTCGTCGGCGAGGAGGTCCGCGAGGTCCTGGTAGGCGTCGATGGCCTGGTGTTCCAGGGTGGTGGCGTGACCGGCGGCCCAGGGGGCGTCAAGGTCGCCGCAGAACCGTCCCCGATACAGGCCGGCGGCGCGGCGCAAGGCGGCGCGCCGGGTGGGGTCGTCGGGGGCGTGGTTGGCGTCGTGCAGCGCCTGGTGGAACTCCCACAGGTCGCAGCGTCCGCCGTGCAGAGTGAGACGGTAGCCGCCTTTGCCGTTCGCGATCGCGATCGCGCCGCCGGCGGCCTGCCCGCAGGCGTCCCGCAACCGGCGGACTGCCTGGTAGATCTGGTCTTTCGCACGGGCGGGGTCGGCGTCGGGGAGCATCTGGTCGACGAGCGTCGCGGTCGTGACGCCGGCGCGGTGCACGGCGAGGTAGGCGGCGATCTCCATGCTGAGTAGCCCGTGGTAGACCGGCACGCCGTCGAGTTCGAGATGCGGCCGTCCGAACGTGACCACCTGCACGTCGCCTGCCACCCGTGAGGGAGGCGGGGGGTGGTCGGTGTGCGGTGGAATGGCCGCCGGTGGGTGGTGCGGGTCGGGGTTGCCGTCGCCGGGTGAGACGGCCGGCGATGGGGGTGGGGGTGTCGGGCCCTTGGGCAGTGCGCGCGGCGGTGGGGGCCGGTAGCTGACGAGGGGGATGGTCACCTCGGTGCCTGCGGGCCGGGGGGTCAGCAGGCGTAGGGTCGCCGCGGCCGTCAGGGTGAAGGCGCGGCGCAGCTGCGGAATCCGGTCGGCGCGGAGCGAGCCGTCGGCGGCGACATGCACCCCGGTCAGGGCGGCGCCGGTGAGCAGCCCGCTGACCCCGACGGGGTGGGCCTGAGCGAGCAGGCTATGCATTGCCCTCGCCGTACCGTGCTTGGTGTTGTCGAGGTCGGTGAGGAACAGCAGCGCGGGGAACGGCTCGTCGGGAAGGGCGGCGCGTAGTCCTGGAAGATCGGTGGGGGCCAGTCCGACGGTGGCGGCCAGGGNAGCGCGGTGGCGGAGTTCTGCGGCCAGGTGCCGTAGCGCGACGGTGGTTGTCGGGGCTACCAGGAGTCCGAGGCTGGCGGGGTCGGCGAGTCCGAGGTTCTGCGCGTGGCCGGCGGTGATGACGAGCTGGCAGGGGCCGTTGCCGAGGTTTGGGCGTGCCAGCAGCACCTGGGCGAGCAGCGCCCGGATCACCCCGTCGCGTCCTGGCCCACTGATCTCCCAGACGGGCCGTGTCAGCAGGTCCACTGTCACCGTGCCCGCCGGCCCGACTCCTGCTGCGACCCGTAGTCCCCCGCTGCGCGGCGGTGTGGTGCCTTTCGCCGACCGGTCGGGGTTGCGGAGGACAGCGGCCAGAGCGCCGGGCAAGAACCCGCCGTCGCCCACGGCGACGGCCGCCTCCCGGCGCGGGTGGTGGTGCAGGCCCGGATGCCGGCCCGGATGGGTCACCGTGGATCCCAAGGGAAGGACACGAGGGGGGACGAACCGCTCCGAGCGTCGGGCGACGGCTCCCGAGGTTCGGACGGCGGGCTGCGTGCAGGCGTGGACGGCGTCTTCTGGGATTCGCCGGGACCTGGTGACCTGGACCGGGAGCGTGAACACGGTGAGTTCTCGGCCCGTCCTGCGCCGTGGGGCCGTCCCCGCACGGGGCGCGAGCGACAACGGGAGAGCGCCGTTGGCGACGGGGCCGAGGTGTCGTACCGCGAACGCCGCGGCCAGTCCGACGCCGATGGCTGCCCACACGCCCCACCCGGTGGCCGCGGCAACGCCACGCAGACCGTCCGCGTGCAGATGCCACGGCCAGCCGGCAGCGACAACAAGCCCGGCCAGCGCCGCGACGAGCAACATCCCCCACCACGGCCACCACTGTCCGCGCACGATCGTTACTCCCTGCCCTGGAGTCAACACGGCACAGAGCAGAGTAGCTGACGAAACCTGTCGCAAACCGCCTCAAACAAACTTTAACGCGCTTTGGGATCTTAAACGGCCAATATCATCACCGAAACAGCGAGAAAGGATCTTTCCGTGGGTGGCGCGCCCACGTAGGCCCGATACTTCGGGTGAGCAAGTCGCGGGCGGCGGGTCGCGCCGGGCCAGGGACTCGCCAAAGGTCCCGCTACAGGAGGTGGGCGATGCCAGGTGCGCCGCGGGATCGGGCGAGCAGAGCCATCACCACGACCACCGCCGCGCCGACGCACCGCGACGCCGATCGGTTCCCGCCGCCCTGGCCACGTTCACCCGCGTGGTGCCAGCCCGGCGAGGACGTGTATGCGGCCGCACCCTGCCAGGTCTGGGTATGGCGGCGCGCACGTCGCCGACGTTCCGCGGGCGTGCTCGCCGGCGGCTGGGTGAACCACGGCCGCGGGATCCTCTATCTGACCAGTGCCCGTCTCACCATCGACCTCGGCGAGACAACGGGCTGGTGTGCCATGCCGCTGCGCTGGATCAGCCGAACCACGAGCGTCCCGCCATGGCTGACGGTGCAACCGACGATCGGCGACCCGCTACGAATCCACCTCGACCAGCCGAAGCGGTATCACACGATGATCAGCATGCTGATCGTGTCACGTCCACACGCGCCGCTACCTCCCCCTCGGCCTGCTCACCGGGATCGGCTGCATCGTTGACTGCTCGTCGCCGATCTCGCCTCACCCGATCCAGGACCGTAGGCGTGGTGATCGGGCATGGCGGACGGAGACGACGGGGTGCATGCAGGCGGGGGACGGAAGGCGCGACGGCAGCCAACCTTGCCGCCGCAACTGGCACGCTGGGACCGTCGGCCAACCGAGCGACGCCCCGACATGGTGGTAGAGATCAACGGGACTGTCGCGATCCCCCGCGGGGCACGCTGGCCGGTGGATCCTGGTCGCAGGTGAGGCCGACGTGAGACGGCCCTTCGGGTGGGGATGGTTCGGACCTCGGTTGTCGCGGCGGAGCCGCTGATCTCGTGGAGGGGAACCCCGATGGGGTGCACGCACGTCGCTCGCGAAGTTGTCGATGTGTTCCGGTTCCGATCGCGGCCGGTACGCCGCGGCATGTGGGTGCTGGCTGCCGTCGAGCTGGTCGGCTTCCTGGCGGCGGCTGTTCTCGCCGCTCTGCCTGGCCGGATTCATCCGGTAGGTGCTGCCGCCGGGGGATGCTCCTCACCGTGCAGGTGCTGTCCATCATCGCAGCCGGATGCGCCACGGTGTTCCGCGACTTCTGATCCGGCCGTACGGGCGTGGATCTGATGCCCGGACGTTGCCTGCGCTGCCGGACGGCAGCGCAGGCAGGGTGTGGTGGTCACGGGCGGGCCCGTGACCACCACACCCTTGTGTGGTCGGCGGTCAGTCGGGTGGGGTTTCCTCGTCGGGGTCGGGAGCGACCTCGCGCGCCCTGGGGGCGAGTTCGACGTGGAGGCTGGCGAGGTGGATGCGGCCGGCCAGGTTCTGTAGGGCTCCCGCGAGCTGCAACGCCTCGTAGGCGGTGAGGTGGCTGACGGCGACCTGTCCGGTCGAGCGGGCGTTCAGCCGTAGCACGATTCTCGGGGTGGGGTCGGTGTCGGCGCGGACGAGGATCTCGCTGCCGTCGAGGTCGGTGGTCAGGACGGCGGTGTCGGTGTGCGGGTATTGCAGGGGCATGATCATGTCACCTTGTCTGCGGCGGGGGCGGTCTGGTAGCGGGCCGGCCGGCCGCCGGGGTTGACCGCGCTCACCTGCCCGTTGTCCACGAGCTTGGGCAGGGCAGCGGCCACCGCCCCGCTGGACCGGCCGCCCAGTTCACGGGCGATCTCGCCGGCGGTCAGCTGTGCCTGCGGGTTCTTCTGGAGAAGCTCGGCGATCTGCCGGCCCAGCTCGCCCGGGGCGAGGCGGGCGGAACCATCGCTGTTGACCTTCGGTGTCGTTGTTGCCGTCGGACGGGCACGGCGTCGGGGAGCGGACGTGGACGGCGCGGGCATGCCCGTCCGGGCGGGGCAGGCCGCCAGCGGGCACGTCAGCGCCGCGCACACCGCAGCGCCGCCGCCCGTGCTGCCCGCGGTTTCGTCGGGCTGACCGGACGCGTCGGGTTCGCCGTCAGGGTGGTCCTCGCCGTCAACGTTCATCTCGGGTGTGGCCTCGGCGTTCACCGCTGCGTCGGCGTCACGGTCGTTCGTAGGGGCGGGCTCGGGACGCTCGACGTCGGGCTGCGTGCCGGTATCCGGCTCGCAGTCGATGTCGCTGGTGGAGTCGCCTTGGCCATGGGGAGTCGCGTCAGGGTCCGCGCTGGGCGCCGTGGCCCCGTCCGCGTCGGACTCCGCCGGCCCTGCCGGGTCGGCCTCGTCCGGCCCGGGAGTCTGGGCGTCGTCGGCTGCGGGCGGGCCGCAGGCGCTGGCCGGTTCGCTGGTGTCCGTGTTCGCAACGGCGTCGTTCTCGCACGGCGATGCGTCGGTGTCGGACGTGGCCGCGTCCGGGCCGAGTGGCGCGTCCGTACTGGTGTCGTGGGGGATGGTGTCGTCGGGGATGTGGGCCGGGTCGGTGTCCGCGGTGGGTACCAGCTCCCACAGGACCGGCCGGCGTCCGGCCCGGCCCGGGGCCACGTCGACGTTCCCCTTGCGGATCTTTCCGTCCCCGCAGAGTTCGTCCAGAAGGCGGCCGAGGCTTGTTTTCGCGATGGTGGTGCGTTCGGTCAGCTGTGTGGCGGTGAGCGGGCCGGCGGTGAGTGCGGCCAGGATCCGTGTTTTCTCGGGTGTTGCCGCGGGCGGGATTTCGCGGTCGGGTTCCATGGGTATTCCCCTCGTGGACGGGATTTTCCGGGTGCATTTCAGGGGTAACTCCTGATAGGTGTGCGCAGCCAGCAATCTGGGTAGTGACATGAATCACTGCACCTGTTTTCATGACTGTTTTCCGTTTCGGCTTGCTGTCCCGGATTCGATCACGTTACGGTCCGTGGTGCCCGCCATCCGCCGGGCATCCGGGAAACCGTCGGCGACCCGCCGCACGGAAAACCCTCACCCCGCCTTTTTGTGGCCGCCTTCTTTCTGGAGTCTCTATGAGCACATCGCTGACCGGCGTGCTGCTGCCCGCAGACCTCGACCGACCCCCTGAGGCCGTGACGTTCCACGCCGACGATCTTTCGTTCTATCGCGGGATTGTCGGTGGGAACATCGAGCCTGTCCATCTCCTCGCACCGGCCGGGACGATGTACGTGAACGAGGACGGGATCGACCTGCGGCTACCCCTCAATCAGCGTGCGACGCTGCTCACCGCGGCGGCGAATCCCGCCTGGCGGGTGGTGTGCTGCTCGGGAACGCACTGGTCGTGGGCGCAGTGGACACCGATGGCTGGGACACCTCGGCGCCGGTGGACTACACGCAGGTTCTGCTCGCCGGGACCGGCTGCCGGTTTCACGTCGAGTTCCAGGCCCCGTCAGGTGGGCGACGCAGGCTCCTGTCCGGTGTGGAGTGGGCAGAGGTGTTCACCGCCTACACCGAGGGTCTCCAGCTTGTTGAAGCCTTTCCAGGGGTGGAGGTACGGGTCGTTCCCGTCCCCTGACCGACCACCACATCAAGACCCCCTTTCCGTCTTACGGTTCCGTCTTCTTCTGGAGTCCTCATGAGTGCGCTGATAGCCGGTGTTCTGCTGCCATCAGAAGCCGGCCGCCCCCTGGAAGCCGTCACGTTCCAGGCCGATGATCTCTCATTTCTTCGACAGACGGTGGGAGGCGACGTTCAGACAGTTGATCTTCTCCGGCCTGCTGCTGCGCTGTATGTGCGCGAGGACGCTGACCGGTTGGGGGCGCCGGTGAACCGGCGCGCAACCCTGCTCCGGAGGGCGGCAAATCCGGGCAGGCGCGGTGAGTACATCTGCGGGGATGCGATTCTCGTGGGACCGTCCGAGGAGAACGGCAGGATCACCTCGGTGCCCGCGGACTACAGCGATGTTCTGCTCGCCGAGAACAGCCGTTTCCGGGTGGAGTTCCAGCCGCCGGAAGGCGGACGGCACCTGCCGCTGCCATGGCCGATCTGGCCGGAGGTGTTCCTCGCCTACGCCGAGGGGCTGCGGATCGGCCGGGCTCTGCCCCGGCAGGCGGTCCGCGTCATCCCCGCCTGACCCCGCCCGCGCTGGGCCCGCACCCCGGCGGGTGTGGATCGGCCGTCGACGCACGGCGCCGGTCGCCTCGCCCCCACCCCGCTTTCCGTTTTTGTCGTCACCCTCCCTTAAGGAGCTGTCATGGACCTCGACGAACGGTCCGCCCGCATCGGCCTGGCCTGCGCGGCCAGCCGCGATGCCTCCCTCTCCTCGCCCGCGGCGCAGCCACCCGCGACAGACCTGTGGGAGCAGGTCACCGCCACCTACCCGACGATCGACCCGGCCGGGGTGGAGGCCGCCGCGGCGGGGGCCGGCTGGCGGATCGTGACGCCCGGGGACCGCGAATGGCCTGCGACGCCGCACGGCACGTCGGACGGCGGGGACACCCCGTGGGCATTGTGGGTGTACGGCGACGCCGACCTGTGGAAGCTCACCTGCCGCTCGGTCGCCGTCCTGGGCACCCGCAACCCCTCCTCCTACGGCGCGCAGGTCAGCGCGCTGCTCGGCCGTGAGCTGTCCACGGCGGGCTGGTCCGTCGTCGCGGCCTGCGCGCTCGGCTGCGACGAGCAGGCCCTCACCGCCGCGTATCGCATGGACACTCCGCCGATCGGCGTCTACGCCGCCGGGCGGGACCTTCGCGCCTTCCAAGCCCGTGGGCACGCCCTGGGCATGCACGGGCTGCTCGTCTCCGACGTCCCACCCGACGCTCCCAGCCGCCGGGACCGGTTCCTCGCCCGCCATGACCTGCTCGCGTTCCTGACCGCCGGTGTCGTCGTCGTCGAGACCACCTGGCGGGGACTCGCCCTCGTCAGCGTCGCCGCCGCACGCCACCGCGGCCGGCCCGTCATGGCCGTCCCCGGCCCTGTCACCGACTCCCGTAGCGCCGTCGGCCATCACCTCATCCGCAACCACGCCGCTGTGCTCGTCGAGTCCGCGGAGCAGATCACCGCGACCCTTGTCCACGCCGCGCGCACCCCGACCACCGGGGATCCGCGGTGAAAGTCGGACTGACCGACCAGCCGCGCCTCCGCGACGCGTTCCGGGAGGCGGGCATCGGACCGTGGCACGAGGACCTGCAGCTGACCGCCGGGGACATCCTGTTTCTCGGTACCGACATCGCCCCGCGGATCCTCGGCCACATCCGCGGACTCCTCCTCGTTCCCGACGTCGACATCATCCTGGTCACCGACGCGGCCCGCCGGCCCGCCGAAGCCGCCGGTCTGCCCTACCCGCTGCTGCGTCTGCCTACCGACCGTGCCGAACTCACCCGGCTGCGCACCGTCCTGCACGCCACCACCCTCACCCCCACCACCGATCAGCTCACCCTGATCACCGCACGCCTCGAGGTCCGCCACGGCGACCCCGCCCTCATCACTCCCGGGCGGGAATGGGCACGGCGCGACCTGGTGCGCGCCGGCATCCTCAACGCCGGCCTGCCCTGGCCCGACGCCGCGATGACCCTCACCTGGCAGCCGCTGCGCACCACCGGCCACCGCTCTCCCCTACCTGTCACACCCGGCGCCGAGGCCGACCTCGCGCTCGCCGCTGTCCTGCTCGCCGCCGCGGACGGCGTCTCCCAGGCGGCTCTGCAACGCGTCGTGTTCGTCGGCAGGGTCGCACCCGATGGGCAGGTCCACCCCGTCCCGACTTTGCCGCCGTTTCTTCCCACGGTCCGGGAGGCGGGCTTCCGCCACCTCGCCACCCCCGCCGGCACCTCTCTCGTACCGGTCCCCGCCGGTCTCACCGTCTACCCCGTCACCCGCCTGCAGGACCTGACCTCCCTGGACCCCTGAACGCCCCGGTCGCCGGGGCCGGACGACCTCTCCGGCCCCGGCCTGCCTGCCACCGCCGTCCGCGAGCCGTACCCCACGGCGCCCTCACACGGACGGCCCCGCCACACCACCACCCGACCTGCCCTGCGCGGACCATCCCCGATCTCGGTAGAGGAGCAGCCATGACAGACCCATCCCACCCACAGCCAGACGATCAGCACGGGTCGGCGGGCACAACCGGCCCCGCCCAGCCCCGCGGCGAGGCGAACCCGTCGCAGAGCCTGAGCCTTCTGGAACGGCTGGCGCCGATCCTGTCCACCCGTATCGCCCAGGAGATGCCCGAGGTCGACCCGGCCGTGATCGAGCAGGTCGCCGGCCGGGTCCTGGGCCTGCTGGCCGGCTCGGCCAGGGTGAACCAAACCCGGCCACTTGCGGACGCCACCCTCTGGTTTCTCACCCACGTCCTCGAAGATCCCGAACGTCACCGGGCGGCCCTGGCGGCCGTCCGATGGGAACTCCCCGGTCTCACGATCGAAGACTTCGCCCGCGACGCCGCGTTCGTCCGCACACCAGGCCACGAGGACGAACCCCCGGGCGATCACCCTGCGCATCGAGGCCCGCGACAGTGACCGCGGCAGCCTCCGTATCCCCGATGATGCATCGGCCGGCCGCAGCGACCCGCTCCTCGACGAGTTGCGCGTCGCCTTTGAGTACACCGGCCTGCCCTGGCCCCACGCCGCCGCGCTGACGGTCCGCTGGGCACCCGCCTACCACCCACCCCGGACAGCGAGGCGTCCCTCGCCGCCGCCGCCCTGCTCGCGGCCACCGGCACGATCCCGCCGGCCGCGCTACGCCGCGACGCGTTCGTCGGCGACGTCGCGCCGGAACGGGCACCTGCGGCCGCTGCAGTCCATGCCCGCCGCGTGGGCAGCCGCCCACGCGGCCGGGATACCGGCATCTCGTCGCTCCCGCCGCACACGCCGCCGCGTCGTCCACCCGATCGCCACCGTGGCCGACCTCGTGCCCCTCCTACGCTCCTGACCGTCCGCCCCCGCACACCCTGATGCCCCCGGCGCTGCCGGGGGCATCAGGGGCTTCTGCTCGTACGCCGGTCAGGGGATGAGGCACACCCGGACCGCATAGAGCGGATAGCCGCGCGCGAGACGCAGACCGTCGTCGTAGGCGACGAAAGCGTCGGTCCACGCCAGCGGCAGCAAGGGCACTTCCGGCTCCCCGGGCGGGGCGCAGAGCTCGACCCCGAACCTGCTGCCAGCGGAGGCGAGCAGCACCTGTGCGTAGGCGGGGTCGGCGGAGGTTTCCACACCGCCGCGTGCGGCGCCGACGAGCACCGCGTCTCCGACGATCGTCCCGCCGCGCCACACCGGGTTCGCCGCCGCCGCCAGCAACGTCGCTCTCGGATTGGCGTGGAGGCCGAAACGCATGCCCCAGGCGTTCACATACAGCGTGCCAGCCGGCTGGAGCAGAATTACCCGCTCGGCCGGCCCGCCGACGTCCTCCCAAAGATACGGAAGGCTGCCGACGTCAAGGCGGGGNTCGGTGACCGGACGGTGTGTTTCCACCGGAATCAGAACCGCGGTCAGAACAGTACTCACAGGCAACTCCAAAAGAGTGCGGCATCCAGGTACGGGGACGGAAAAGACATGCAGGGCCACCGGCGTCTGGTTCGTTTTCCCCGGCCCGTGTGCGTACCCGGACGGGTGGGCCGGCAGACCGGCCGGCCCGCCGTGACGGGAACCGGGGCAGCCCGGTACGGCGGGCACGGCGACGCGGGAACCGGAGGGCCCCGCGGACGGGAGCATGCGCGCCGTGACGGCGGCCGGCCCCGGTCGGACACCGCGCCCCTGCGGCGCAACCCCGGTGCGGGGCTTGGCCGACGGGGCGCGGTACGGGTATGCGGGCGGCGGCGGGGGATCCGCCGTCCGTCAGGGGATCAGCGGCGCGTGTCCGCGATCTCGGCGGACCAGGGGAACCCGAGGAGGAGCGGAACGCCGTCGGGGACGTGGACCGGGTCACTGACGAAGTAGTCGCCACGCCAGGACTGGATGCATGCGGGGCAGATGGTCTCGAGGTGGGGACCCTCGTAGGGAGTGTCCGTGGGCCATCCGGGTGGCGCGGTCTCAGGGCAGCCGTCGGGGAAGTAGGGAGTCACCTGGGCGGCGGCGTGCGTGTCCGGCACGAGGTAGTCCTCACGGCTGTTGTAGGTGATCAGTACCCGGTGCTCGAGGGATGCGGCCCCGGCCGGCGGGGACTCGGGATCGGTGGGGGTGACCTCGACGGTGGGAACGGTCACCGATCCGGGCACGGCGGGCCGGGCGAGGTCCGCTGAAGCACTCTCGCGGCCCGCGTCGCCGATCGAAGGAACGGCGGGAACAGCAATCGATGGCATCACGGAATAGCTCCTTCTGAAACATGTAGGGGCGGGTATGGCCGGACGTTCCCCTCGGCGCGGTCCAGCGTGACATCACGTCATCCCGCTAGCCGGAACTCAATCTCGCGACCATTCCGTTTTTCCGTCGGAACGCGACGTGCCCGGGAATGATTCGCGGCGTTGCGCCGATTTCCATCGGGTGCGAACAACGTAACTCGATCATCGATGGCCGTACAATGCATCCGACCGATTCTCAATGTGATCTGTCGCACGCCACGGAAAGAAATATCGAGCGTCTATTTCTTTTGTTTCCGCGGTGTGGAGAGGGCGGAGTGGCGCGGAAACTCTGCTCGGGGTGGGGCGGGCCGTGGTGGGCCACGCAGGCCCGGTGCGGGATGGCTACGGGGCGGGCGGTGGCGGCGTGCTGTCGACAGGCGTGACGCGGGCCGTCACGCGGCTTCTGCGGCTGCTCCTTCGCGTGGCGCCCGCCAGGTCGCAGGTGGCCTGGTAGGCGGCGACCAGCCCGGTGTAGCGATCCCCGAGGCTGATCCAGCCCAGAGTGCTTTCTCGTTTGACCTGGACGCGGTAGCGGGAGGCGTCGAGCAGGCGGGCGTAGACGTCGGGCACGTCGGTCACCTCGATGTCGTCGAGGCCGTGGACGGTGAGGCCGGTGATGACGACGTCGCCGTGGATCGGCTGGTCGTCGCGGAACCATCGGGGATGGAAGGCCGCGAGCGCGGTGGCGCGGTCGTTGCGTGGCGTGTGCTCGGGCAGGGGCGGGTCGCCCATCCACATCACGGCACCGGCCCGTCCGAGGTCGACGGGTTCGATGCCGCCGCCGGAGAGGGCCCTGAGCGCCGTGTCGTCTGCGGGGTCCACCTCGAGGAGACGGTGCGGACGGGCGGGGTCGGCAGGAACCGCGAGGACAGTGATCGTCGTGGGCGTGGGCTGCGGGGCTGCGTCGTGGGCGGCGCTCGCGTCGAGGTCGGCGGGAACGATGCGGGCGTGGGAGTCGGCGTCGGCGAGATGGCCGCCAGACGTGGGTGCGGTGTCGCGATCGGAGATCATGGCAGTGCTCCTGTGCGGGAACGTGGTGGCTGTGCCCGGTGTGGGGGAAGGGCGGGGCCGGTGGGTGGTGCCGGTCCGCCCGGGGCGGCGCTCGGCGGGCTGACCGGCACGTGGGGGTGAGGGGAGGCCAGGCCCCGGGGTGTCGTGGGCGGGCTGTGACCGCCTCCGGGGCGGCTCGGCGGTCATAGTCCGGGGGCCTTCGTCCGTGGCTGGGGCGGGCAGCGTCCGAGCGGGTGTCGGGTCTGGATCTTCGGCGTGGGCCGGGCGCCGGTCGACGTAGCCCGGCCGGATGGCGGGTGGGGGCGGTCATGGGTGGGCCGTGGCCGCCCCCGTGGCGGATCGGTGGTCAGTCGTCGGGGGCGGTGTCGTCGTTCTCGTACACCGCCACCCAGGTGAAGCGCAGGGCTGGTGGGGTGCCGGCGGGGACCGTCGCAGGGTCCGACACGAGGTTGTCGATTGACCAGGAGGCGGTGCACGCGGGGCACACCGTGTCGGTGTGCGGCGCGTAGGGCGCGTTTAGCGGCAGACCGGCCGGCCTGGTCGGCGGGCAACCGTCCGGGAAGTAGAGGGCCATCTGGGTCGAGGCGAGTTCGGCGGGGCGTGCGGGATTGTCCGCGTCCCGCATGATGATCAGGACGCGTTGCTGGAGGTCGGACATGGCGGGGGCTCCTCGCGGTAGTGGGCCGGGCGATGGGGGCGGCCAAGCCGCCGGCCTGGTGAAGGTCGGGCGGAGAAGGGGAGCGCGGGTTGCGGATGAAGGCGAGGGTGCCGTTGGGCATGCGGGCGGCGAGGATCGCTCCGCCGCGCAGCGCGTCGATCAGGCCCAGGTCGGAGTGCTGCCCGTGGACCTGATCACCGGTGGTGATCAGGTCCACGGCGTTGTCCGCGGTCAAAAATCGTCCGCCGGGCGGGGCGGGCGGGAAGCACGGGGACGGTCGGGGCCGAGATGTCGCAGGCGGGGTGGCCGCCTGCGGTGAGAGCGGCGTGGAGGAGGGGCAGGTCGATGCGGGGGCCGGCGAAGACGTGGAAGGGACGGCCGGTGTCGGGATCGCGCAGGTAGAGCTCCACGCCGTGGACGTCGAGGATCACCCGGGTGCCGGCGGCCGGATGGTCGGCGACGAAGGGGCGGTCGAAGCCGGGGAGGGGAAGCCAGCCTGCGCGGGTGAACCCGGCGGCGTGCAGCAGGCGAAGCAGGTCGGAGCGGCCGCCTGCGGTGTCACGGACATCGGGCGCAGTGGGGGCCGCGCCGAGAAAGTAGATCATCGGCTGGTTGGCGGGGGCGGGGAAGGGGTCGGAGATGTGGGCGTGGAGGCGGGCGGTGGGTAGGCAGCCGGGGCAGACGGTGTCTTGGTGGGGGTGGGTGTAGCGGCCGTCGGAGGCAGGCCAGTCCGGGATCTGCTCGGGGCAGCCGTCGGCGAAGTAGGGCACGGCGAAGTCGGCGGGGGCGGGCAGGTGTCCGGGCTGGTCGTGGAGGCGGACGGTGACGCGGTGCGTGACCGGGTCCATGGCGGTCTCCTCTTCGGGGTGTCGACGATCGGGCCGGGTGCGGTCGAGATGCTGGGTCGGGACGGGCCCGGAGGCGACCGGCCCACTCGCGGGAAGGGCCGGTTGGCTCACGGCGTGGGCAGGGCCTGCGTGACGGCGGCCCATGCTTCGAGGCGGGCCTGGTAGTCGGTGATCTGCAGGGCCAGCCTCGTGACGGTGTCCGGATGTGGCCGCTCGGCCCGGATGGACTCGCCCGCGCGGACCTTCTTGGCCAGCGCGAGCATCTGCGCGGCGACCTGCTCGAGGTGGTGTGCCANCTGGGAGGCGGTGGTCTCGGCTGCGACCCCCACGGTGGCGACCAGGTCCTTGAGGGCCTCGGGCGCCCGGTCGTGTGTCTGCGCGACGGCGATGCCGGTCGGGGGGGTCGGGGTTGCGGTAGGGACGGTGGGTTGGCCGGTCATGGTCGGCTCCTCGAGGTCGGTGGCGCTGTCGGGTGGGGCTGTCCGGCGGTGGCGTGGAGCCTGGTCGGGTGGTGGGGTCGGGGCGACGGGTGCGGGCCCGCCGCCCCGGGGGTGGTCAGGGGTGGGTGAGGGTGCGGGTGATGGCGGTGGCGATCGCGGTGGCGGTGTCGGCGGGGTTGGTCATGGTGACGACTTGGACGCCGCGCATCGGGTCGGGGCTGGGGCCGGGGAGGATCCACAGCAGGTGGCAGCCGGAGGCGGCGAGCCGGTCGAGGCGCTGTTGACCGTCGGTGAGGTTCCTGGCGGTGAATTCGCCGTCGGAGATGACGACGAGCATCCGGGTGGCCTTGGCGGTGGCGAGGTCGAGCGCGCCGGTGAGGGCGTCGACGGCTTTGACGAACCGTTCGGTGCCGTCGAACGCGTAGAACTCGGTGACCTGGGTGGGTGCGGCTCCCGGGTAGATGATCGGCCGGACCTTCTCCCCGAAGATGACGGTGGCGGTGCGGGTGTCGGGGATGTGGGCGGCTGCGGCGGCGGTGATCCACGCGGTGGAGGCGACCGGGGCAGCGAAGGCGCTCATGGAGCCGGAGACGTCGCAGGCGATCCCGAGGTGCAGGGGTGGGTTGGGGACGCGGCGGCGGCGGGTGCGGCTGAACGGTTCGGCGGTGGGCAGCGTTCCGGCGGCACGTTGCGCGTCGGCGGTGAGAGCGCCGCGCATCCGCAGCCGGCCGGGGGGCACCTTTGAGGTGATCGTGGTGGACACCCGGGTGCCCTGAGAGGCGTCGCGCAGCGTGCGGGCGAGGCGACGCGCGGCGGTGTGTTCGTCGTCGGTCGGGGGACGCTTGCCGCGTAGCGCGGTCGGTCCGAAGGTGTCGGGCTCCTCGTCCCGTCCGGCCGCTGCGGTACCACCGCCTTCGCCGAAGACATCCTTCGCGGCGCCTGTGGTGGCCCGTCGGGCGGAGTCCCGCGCGGTGCGACTCGCAGCGAGCGCCGCAGTGCCGGGCAGGCTGGTGGTTGTGGGGGCAGTGCTGCCGGTGACTTCGCGGACGATGCCGGAGATGGCGTCGCTGAGGGGGGACGGCGTTCCGTCCGGCCGGGGCTCCTCGTGCGGAGGCGGGGGCGGGGTGTCGCCGACGACTTCGGCCCACAGCTCACCGAGGATCATCATGGTGTCGGCGTCGTCGTCGGCGACCGTGTGCGCGGTCTCCCAGATCCCGCGGAGCAACGCGAGGGTGTCGGCGCCGAGCACGCCGGCGATGATCGTCTCAAGGTCGGTGGTCTCGTGGAGGTCGAGGACTCCGGTGTCGACGCGGGCGAGCAACAGACCGGCGGCGCGGGCCGCCTCGGACGGGCTCATGCCCACGGCCGGCGGAGCAGTGCTGGCGAAGTCGGGGTTGGCCAGGTCGGGGCCGCCTGGATCGGGTGCGGGGGTGGGGTCGTCCGAGGCGAAGGCGGGCAGCACGATCTGGCTGATCGCGGCACGTAGCCAGTGCAGGTCGGCGGGCCGGCGGGTCAGATGGGCGGCTTCGGCCCGTGACTCCTCGAGGATCTTCGCGGCGTCAGCGGCCGGCGTGGCGTTCTGGCCGGGGGGCGGGGCCCAGACGGTGTGGGTGGCGTGCGCGGCCTCGTGTATAAAGACGCCCCACAGGGCTGGGTAGCGGTCCCGGTCGCTGGGCCGGTCCGGGCTGATCGTGGTGGGGTCGACGCCGTCAGGAAGGTGGACACCGTCGATTTCGATGGTGGCCAGGGCGGGGAAGAACACCCCGGGGGACCCGCGTCCTGCACCGGGTGCGCAGGTCACGATGAGATCTTCACGGCCGGTGAGGGTCGGGGCCTGCGAGGTGAGAGCGGCGGAGACCGCGAGCCACGGGCCGTGGGGGTCGGGGGCGGGGATGGTCGGGTCGGTGTGGACATGGGCGGCGGACATCAGGGCTCCTCGGGGGTGGCGGGGTTCGGTCCGGGCGGTGCTTCGGGCATCGCCCGGACCGAACCTGTGGGGTGGGGGCGCGTGGGTCAGATCTGCTTGCCAAGGGCAAGCGGGCTGACCGGCCAGCCGAAGGCGCTCTTCACCGCGTCAGCGACCACGTCGCGGTCTTCGACCGGGGCGATTCCGAGAAGGTTCGCCGCGGCGGCTTCGGTGCCCAATACGTCGGCGATCTTCTGGAAGGCGATCAGTTCGCGCAGTTGTGGCGCCCAGCCGATCTTTCCGGCGGCCCGCTGCCGGGCGAGGTTACGGGCTACCCGTACCGCCCGGGAGTCGATCTTCAGAGATCGGGCGAGGTCGTAGTCGGAGACGACCTCGACCTGCACGGAGAACCGGGACGACAACGCCTCCGTCAACACCGCCCCGTGCACACCCGGGTTGTGGCCACCGACAATGTAGAACCCGGGCGCGGCGATGATCGTCTCACCTTTGTGGGCCTTCACCGTGATCGCCTTACGGCCGTCCATCGCCGGGTAGACCGCGGCGAGCACCGCCGGACTGATCAAGGTCGTGTCGTCGACGAACAGGACCCTCCCCTCCTGCATGGCGGTGATTAGCGGGCCGTAGACGAACTCGTAACGGCCGTCGGAGGTCTGGGTGTACTCACCGATGAAGTCCGACACCTGGGTGTCGCCGTCACCCGCGACGGTGATCAGGTCGCCGAAGGCGGCCTCGATGAGGCTGGTCTTGCCGGTCCCGGGCGGCCCGTAGAGCAGGACGGGAATCTCCGCGTCGCGCAGGCGGCGCAGCGCCTCGACGTCTTTGAAGTCCGCGAGTTGACGTGGCCGGTACACCTGCCCGGACGGACGGATCACACCCCCGTCCGGCAGGGTCGGGGGGAACTTCGCCGGTGCCGGTGCCGGTGCCGGTGCCGGTGCCGGTGTCGGTGTCGGTGTCGGTACGGCAGGCTTCAGCGCGGCTGGTATTGGGGCCGCCGGTCGCGGCGGGCGGGGGGCGGAGGTGACCACGGCCATCGTGGCGATCGCCTCCCGCGTCGTGGCCGTTGCACGGAACGCCTTCGGCTTCGGGCTGACGAGCTCGGCGTGGCCGAGAGCCTGGAGGTGCTCGCAGGCGTTGAGGACCGCCCCGGAGGACCGCCCCCCGAGCGCGATCCCGATCTCCGTGGGAGTCCATCCGCGCTCGGGGTGGTCGGCGAGGTACTCGGTGACCTGACGGCGCAGCGCACCCGCAGGAAGCCGATCCGCAGGAGTGGGGGCCGGGGGCGTGGTCACGGGTGGCTCCGGCGGGGGTGCAGTGTCGGACAGGCGAATCTCGGGGACCCACGGCGTGGCCGCCGGGGCCGGCGTCAGGGGGGACGGGGGAAGGCCGTCCTGGGCGACGGCCTGCGGCACGGTCAGGGGCGCGGTCATGCGCGGACTCCTCGGCCAAACAGAAAGGGGGGTGTGATACGCACCGTCGGACGCGTTTTCGCGTTTCCGACGTCCCACCGGGACCGGTATTTCAC
Organism: Frankia sp. ACN1ag; assembly: GCF_001414035.1. Classification (NCBI taxonomy): domain Bacteria; kingdom Bacillati; phylum Actinomycetota; class Actinomycetes; order Frankiales; family Frankiaceae; genus Frankia; species Frankia sp. ACN1ag. The sequence goes on from NZ_LJPA01000012.1 coordinate 110,391, forward strand.
GGGGTCCCGTTCCGGGTACGTTCCCGCCTGGGATAAACTGTACGATCCGCATTCCGGTGTAGCAACCGTTTTTCCATGACTCTTTTTGGATTTTCGGTTTCCGGATTCGGTTTCCCGGGCGGTCCGTATTTCGTTGTGGAACAACCGTAACTCGCCATTCCGACGCCTAGCAACCCTATTTCCATGACTCTTTAGGTGAAATTCGGGAAAAGAGTCATGGAAAATGGCTTGCCTAGTTGACGATCTCGAGATATCCCATGTGTGCGCGGTGAAATACGGTCGGAAAAGAGTCATGGAATTGGGATGGTCGAATGTGGCGCGGCGTGGTATCGTTAATCAATCCCGCAAACGACGGACGGAGGTGATCGGATGGTGAAGTCGGCCGACTCGGGCGCGCACCGCCCGTCCGGCGCCTTCGGGGTGCGGTGACGGGTCGGGGCGTCGGAGGCGAGCGGCCCGCGAAGGCGGCCGACGGCAGGCGACTACGGCCGAATACAGGCAGGTGAGCACCGGGGAAAGGCGAGAAAAGCACGCCAGTAGCAAGCACCGGGACCCGGGTGGGGGGCCAGGTGCCCCGCCGCTGGCGTTTTTTTCGTGCCAAGCAGGCGAGTCTGGGCGCCACCCGGAGGGGTCTGCAGGCTGCTGGCCTGCTGTTTCGTGTGGGCGACCCCCCTCCGGTTAATGGCGGAGGGGCTTTTGGAGGGGCTAAAGGAGCCCCTTTTGGAGGGGGGTGTGCCGCCTGCCTCTGGTCCTGACAGTCTGGCCGTCCTCACTCGTCCCCCTCCGGGCACCGCGGCCTGCACGGAGTCTCCTTCCTGAAAGATTGGAAGAAAATCCTGTACAAAAGGTTTCCGGTCGGGATGTCAGGTGTGGATGGGGCGGGTAGCTCCACGGTAATCATTCCACCGGTAATCTTCAATGCGCACTGGTGCGTTTCTATTTGGGGCGTCGATCATCTGGTTTCCGCCGATGTAGATGCCGACGTGGCTGATGCTGGTGGTGGAGGCGCCGAAGAACAGCAGATCGCCGGGTTGCAGGACCGCGTCGGGGGGCAGGTGGGGTCCGGCGTTGTACTGGTCCTGGGCGACGCGGGGAAGGCGCACACCGGCGGCCTGGGTGGCGGCCTGGGTGAGTCCGGAGCAGTCGAAGCCGATATCTCCGGCTGCGGGCCCGTCGCCGCCCCATTCGTAGGGCAGGCCGAGTTGCGCGATGGCGTAGTCGACCGCGACCGCCGCGGCCCGAGACGACTGAGGCACCTCGTCCCCGGCCCCGCCGGTATTGTCGTCGCTGGTGTGGTCGGTATAACCCTCCGCGGTGCTGAGGACTCTCGCGATATACGCGTCATCGGGGTTATAGGCGAACAGGGCGCCGTGGATATCGCGGCCGCCCGAGGCGCCGGAGGCGCACAGGTAGGTGGCGGCGGTGAAAATCGCGTCGGCGGGATCGTTGATGTCCGGGCCGCCGCCGTCGGCATCGACGGCGTAGGCGGCGAACGTGGCGGGCAGGAACTGCATCGGCCCCTGCGCCCCGGCGTCGGAGGTCCAGTCGGGGTTGCGGCCGTGGTCGGTCTCTTCCTTGCCGACGGCGGCGAGCACGGTCCAGGGCAGACCGGGGCAGGTCGCGGCGGCGGCACGGTAAAGCTGCTGGTAGTCGGCGGGAATGTCGTCGGCGGCGGCCTGGCTGGGCAGATCCCCCCCGTCGAGGTCGGCCAGGCTCAGGACCCCGGCGGCGGCCGCAGCCAGCAGCAGGACCAGGCCGAAGAGGACCGCACCGGCCGCGGCGAGTGCTTTCACGTGCCCAGGTGCAGCACGGGTGGTCGTGGGTGGGGGGCCGGGTCGGGGTCGGCCGGGTCGCTGCCCGGCGGGGGGTCGAGGGGGCGGGTGGGGTGCAGCGGGGTGCCGTAGCGGCGGGTGAGCCCGTCGAGGTCGGTGCGGGCGGTGGCGTGCAGGGGCAGCCACACCGTGCGGGCGGGAGCGAGGTCGTCGTCGGCGCCGGGGGCGGTCAGCGGGCCGGGGGCGGCGGTGATGACCGTGACCCCGGGTGGGCTGGTGCGCAGCGCCGCCCGCAGGTTCGTTTCCCGCCGTGCGCTGGGGAGCCAGATCAGCAGCGGGGTCACGATGCCGCTGCGTTCGGCGAGACGGCTGTAGGCGGGGAGTTTGGCGAGCACGCGGGTGAGGGGTTCGGTGCCGCGGTCGACCTCGACCATGACGTCGAGGCGGCGGTGCCCGTCGACCCACACCCCGTAGCCGTCGGGGCGCACGACCCGCCCCCAGGTGTCGGCGGCGCGCCGCTCGGACCACCAGGTGACCAGCCCGCTGCCGTCGGGGCGGCTGCGGCTGGCATGGACCAGGGCGGTGAACAGTGTGTTGACGTCGGCGAGGTGCGCGAGGCGGACGCCGTGGGCCAGGGCGTGGAGCCGGTCGCGGCGGTAGCCGAGATCCCGGACGCTGATGCCGCGTTCGGCGGCGAGGACCGCCGCCCCGGCGGTGGCGAGCACATAGTGCAGGGGGGCGGCGATGAGACGGTAGTTCGGGTGGACCCGGTCGACGATGCCGAGACGGTGCAGGGTGGCCAGGCGCATCCGGGTCTGGCGCTCGCCGTCGAAACACAGCCGGGTGATGTGCCGGCGGGTCAGCACCTGATGTTCGAGCAGCATCGCCAACAGCCACCGGTCGCGAACTGTGAGCCGCCCGGCGAGCGCGAGCAACAACGCGTCCTGCGAACGGGCCGAACCCCGGCGGGAAGGAGGTGTCATGCCCCGCCCCCGTGCGGCTGGCCGGGTCGGGGATCGGCGGCCGGTCGAGGCCGAGGCTCGTGGACACCGGCCGTGGGGGCGGCGGTGTGCCGGCGGGCCGCGGCGCGTAGCCCCGCTGCCCGGCCGGGCACCGCGCCGGGCAGCGGCCGGGTTCGCAATGTGAATGCGGCGCTGTCCGCGCCGTCGACGATGAGCCGGCTGGCGGCGGTGAACGCGGGCAGCCGCGCGAGGTCATGGTGGGTGAGTACCGGAGTGACGTGACGGGCGAGCTCGGAGGCGTCGCGGGGCGAGACCGCGAAGAACACCTTGCTGCGCGCGTTGGTCGACAACGCGTCAGCGAGATCGGCGGGGAGCTGACGCAGATGCTGGTGGGCCAGGACCATCGACAGTCGGTAGCCGCGGGCTTCGGCGAGCATGTCCTCGATCGCGCCCGGCAAGGTGAGGAAGTTCTGGCATTCGTCGAGGTAGGCGGCGCAGTCCGCCCGTCGGGCGGGGGGCACGGCCGCGCGGCGCAACGCGGCCTGCCACACTTTTGCGAGCACGATCGAGCCGATGATCTGGGCGCCGTCTTCGCCGATCGCGCCTTTGGGGACGCGGACGAGCAGGATTCCGCCGCGGTCGAGGACGGCGGGCACGTCGATGGTGGACTCCCCGCCCGCCAGCGCCGCGCGGGCGAAGTCGCGGAGCAGTAGCGCGCGGAGTTTGTTCATCAGCGGGCCGACGGCGGCGGCGCGCGCGCCGTCGGACAACTCCGAGTACCAGTCCCAGAAACCGCCGAGGATCGGGTCGGACACCTTCGCGGCGGCGGCCCGGCGGGCCCGGGGATCGGTGAGGACGTCGACGATGTCGACGAGGGTCGGCGCGGGCTGGCCGGGACGGCGCCCGGACAGCAGGGTCAGGCAGGTCGACCGCAGCAGGTCGTCCGTCCTCGGGCCCCAGCTGTCCGCCCAGATCCGCCGGAAGATCCCCACCAGTTGATCGGTCGCGAGACCCGCATCAGGCCCGTCGAGGATGTTCAGTACCGGTGGCGGGGCGGGGTCGTCGGGGTCGAGCAGCACCAGTCGGTCGGCGGCGTCCGGTGGCAGCCGGTCCAGCAGGTCGGTGACCAGGTCGCCTTTGGGGTCGATGACGACGACTCCTCGGCCGGCAGCCGCATCGTCGAGGATCATGTTCGCGAGCAGGGTGGACTTCCCGCTGCCGGTGGCGCCGAGGATGTGCAGGTGATGGCGTGCGGCGGCGACGTCGACCCCGATGTCGCGGCGCCGCCCGGCCTCGGTCCGCCCCAACGTCTTCACACCGGGTCCGGCGTCAGGGATCCCGGCGGGGGGTGCGACCGCGGCGGCGCCGGCGCGGGCGAGGCCGGGGACGGCGGTGTCGACGGGCAGGTGGGCGAGCGCGGCGAGTTCGCCGACGCTGACGAGGTCGCCGCGGCGCAGCCGGCGGGCGGCCAGCAGCCGGGGCGGGTCGGGGAGCCTGAGCCGGCGCAGATGGTTGTGGCCGGCGTAGAGGGCGTAGGCGGTGGCCAGCGCGTGAGCGCGGCCTCGCAGCGCTGCGTGCACCTGCGGGGTCTGCTGCGGGTCGGCGGGTGCACTGCGGGCGGCGCTGTAGGCGACGCGGACGTCGAAACGGGGCCCGACTGCTTTCTGGGCGATCGCCCGGGACTCGGCTGCCTCTTCCGGCGGTGTCGGGCCCGTGTGGCGCGTGGTGCCTGACGGCCGGGAGCTGTGCGGGGTGACCAGGTCGAGCAGCGCCGCCCACGGGCGGGGGCTGGCTTTCTGCCCGCGGTGACGGGCCGCGGTGCGGCGCGCCTGGGCGAGCCGGCGGCCGGTGACCGGACGGGCGAGGATCTGCACGGCGGCGGTCTCGTCGTCGTCCAGTTCCCCCGCGGCGCCCAGCAGGCTACGTACCGGGTCTCCGGGTGGTTCGGCGCGCAGCGGCAGCACGTCCGCGCGGCCGAGGCGCAGCACACCCCCTTCCGCCAGCAGCCCGCTCTTGCCAAAGTGCGTGGTGGGGTCGGCGGGGGGCAGCGGGTCGACGGCGGGGCGCAGGGTGGTGGTGCGGGCGCCGGGCCAGGCGGCCTGCACCGCCCGTTCCACCAGCCCCGGCGGCACAGCCCCCGGAACCCACAGGCGAAACGCAGTGCCCGTCCGATGAGCAACGATTTCGAAGGCGAGAGAGGGCTGGCCATGGCGCAGCCGGGCCCAGAAGGGGCGGAGCAGCCCGCTCATCTGCGACCAGAACACCCCGGCAGCGTCGGGGTGGACCTCGGGAGGCATGAGGATCTCCACGGTGCGGGCGTCGGCGACCAGTGCGGTGTCCCGCGCGGCCCGCAGACGCCGCCACGTCAGCGCCGCGGCAACGACGAGCACAACCAGCGGCAGACCGGCGGGCAGCCCCCACACGGCGAGCAGACGCGCCACGGCGTGCCCGAGCGCGGACGGACTGGCTAGCCACCCCACCGGCGCCCCGGGCGACGGCGGGGGTGGGGGCGGGGGTGGGGACAGGTCAGACGTCATCGACGATTCCCTTGAGGTGATCGGGGAGGCATCGGCACGAGGCGCGACGCCACGGCCGCGCGAACGGCGCGGGGAAGGACGACCGGTGATCGGGTGTCCGCTGGTCAGAGCGGGTCGGCGTCGTCCGCCGGGGTGAGCGGGTGGTGGGCCACGGCGTGCACGGGGCCTACCTCGGCGTCGGCCGCGGCCGGGTGGGCGTGCCGGCGGGCGAGGTCCACCGGATCTGTGGTGATCAGCTCGTGTTCGCGGGGGCTGGCCTGCGCCCGGAACAGCGCCCTTCGTCCCCCGGCGACGAGTAGAGCCTCCCCGGGGCGGGCGGCGAGCAGCGCGGCGGTCTCCCCGTCGCTCAGCCCGCACGCCGCCTGCACGGCTGCGGCGGCGGAGCCGTCCTGACGCAGCAGGAGTTTGGTGGCGGCGTTCGCGATGATCGCGCGGCCCTCGTCGGTGCCGAGCAGGTCGCCGCTGTCCTGGGTGACGAGTGCGAGGCCGGCCCACCATTTGCGGGCGGCTTTGGCGAGGCGGACGAGGAACCGGGCGCCGGCCGGGTGGGCCATGAGCAGCCATGCCTCGTCGACGACCACGAGACGGCGCCGCCGCCTCGTGGGGTCGGCGACCTGCCGCCAAATCGTGTCCAACACGAGCAGGGTTCCCGCGGCGCGCAGCTCTTCGGGAAGGGCGCGCAGCGAGTAGACGACGAGATGACCTGTGGGCGTGGAGGTGGTGGCCCCGTCGAACAGGCCCCGATGCGACCCGGTGACAAACGGCGCGAGGAGCCCGGCGAGCTGCTGGCCGGCCGGCTCGGCCTGCAGGGCGGCGGCGACGTCGGCGAGCAGGGGCGTGGGCCGATCCCAGGTGGCCGGGTCCCCGGTGATCCCGGCGTGGGCGTAGGCGGCGAGCAGCGCCCGGTCCAACGCCGCCCGCCCCACCGGATCCTCGACTGGCGAGCCGGCCAGCGTGGCGATGAACGTGTGCGCGAACAGCATCCGCCGCGTCAGCAGCTCCGGGTCGGTGCGGCCGTGGGCGGGCAGGTCCAGCGGGTTGAGGCGCACCCCCGGCGCGCCCAGGGACAGCTGCGTGCCGCCGACCGCGGCGGCCAACGGGCCGTACTCGTCCTCGGGGTCGATCACATGGGCCTCGACGCCCTGGGCGAGACTCCGCAACACGTCGATCTTGGTGAGATAGGACTTTCCCGCACCGGAGGTCGCCAGCGTGACCGAGTTGTAGTTCGCCCCCGCCCACCGGTCGTGCGCCACGATCCCGGTCGAGGACAGGTTCGGCCCATAGACCACCGGCGCCGCCCCCTGGCGCAGCGGGTCGGGCAGCGCCACATCGGCGCTGGTGAAGGGGAATCCCGCGGCGACCGCGGCGGTGTCCATGGTGCGGGTTGCCCCCAGCAGGTCCTCGGCGAGGGGCAGGGTGGTCGCCCAGCCGGCGAGCATCCGGTAGCGGGCGGGGTGGACGGTCAGCAGGAGGCTGTGGGCGAGCGCGGTGACCCGTTCGACTTCCTCGGCGAGCTCTGCGTCGCTGTCGGCGTGGACGGTGAGGTACAGGCCGGTGGCGAACAGTCGGGCCTCGCCGCGGGCGAGACGGCCGGCGAGGTCCGCGGCGTCGGCGGCGGCCGCGTCGACGTCGGGGTCGTCGAGGCGACCGGCCGCGGCGGCCAGGCGCCGGCCTGATTCCAACCGGCCCCGCTGGCGGCGCAGCCGGGCGGCGCCCACGGCGGCGGGTGTGGGGTGCAGATGCCAGGCGACGTGCAGCCGGCCCGGGTAGGCCAGCAGTGGCTCGAGCCAGCCGGTGGCGACCTCACGGGGATAGCCGCTGACCAGCAGCGTCGCCGCGCACACCCCGCCGACCTGCACGTGGTCCGCGGCCAGGTGCAGGCTGGGGGTGAACAGCGCCGGTCCGACCAGCCGGGACGCCTCGCGGCCTGGGCGGCGCCGCAGCCGTGCCCGGCGGCTCATCGGCCGGCTCCCGCCGCGCGCACGACACCGGACACGGTGACGCCGTCGGGGGGCGCAGGCAGGTCGGGGTGGGCGGCGGCGGCCAGCAGCCGGCCGACGGCCGCGCCGTCGAGGACCCGGACCCCGACCCCGGCGGTGGCCAGCAACCCGGCGGCTTCTTCCAGTTGCCGCAGTGCCTGGCCGGCGGCGGCGTCCCGACCGCCCCGCCCGGCGGGGACGGGCCGCCGTGCGGTGAGCAGGATCTGCCGGGCGCGCAACGCCCGGCCCCGGCCGAGGTCGGCCAGGAACGCCGCCTGCTCCGCGGCCACGTCCGCGAGCGCCGGAGGGGTGAGCCGGCGGGCGTGGCCGTTCATCGCGTCCACGTAGTCGGCCAGGTCGAGGGGCACCGTGCGGACGGTGATCTGCAGCGGCCCGTGCAGCGCGTTGAGCATGCGGGCGAAAGCGGTCACCTTCGCCGCCCGTTCCTGCCCGGTCGCGATCGTGATATTGGTGGCGTCGACCTCGGCGATCACGGCGACGGCCCCGCCGAGGTCCGCCACCCCCGCGCCGCCGCCCGCCGCGGTGTCGATGCCCGTGGCCAGGGGGCGGGCGGCCACGGGCGCAGGATGGGCGCCGGGCACGTCGGGAACCCAGCCCGGCACGGCGCCGCCTGTGGGCAGCGCGGTCTGCACCGCCGGGGTGCGCCGGTGGGCGAGCGCGGCGGCGGCGTAGCGGTCCAACGGCAGGCCGCCGCGCTGGCCGAGCGCGACGGCAACGCCGACGGCGACCAGCGGGCCGCACAGCAGGATCAGCACCGGCATCGGCAGGTAGGGCCGGGCGACCCAGAACACCGAGGCCGCGAGCAGCAGCGGCGGTACGAGGACCGTCAGCTGACGGGCGGTCAACCCGGCCAGGATCCGATCCGGCCGGTCCACATCCGCCGGTATCCGAGTCCGATCGCCAGCAGAAGACAACGACATGAGGTGACTCCCCAAGGGGCGCGAAAGAAGAAGAGAAAAGAGGATTCCGGGAGGGATCTTCGAAACGCCAGAGGAAACTTAATGTCTCCTGAGACGGACGCGGAGCGTCAGAGGCCGACGGCTTTCATGCCGGCACGCAGCGCCTTGTATTTCACGATCGTCACCACGGTGGAGGGGCCGCCGGTGCTGGCGAGCACCATCCGGGTGATCCACGCTTCCAGGCGCAGCGCGAGAACGAAGATGCCGCAACACAGCAGGATGTTGAGAAGGCTGCCGCTATTGGGGGCGAGCGTGTGACCGGGGTCCGCGAGCAGGACCCGCAGCCCCACCAGCAGCAGCAGAGCATGGCCGACCTGCACGGCCAGGCAGCCGGCCAGCGCCCGCCACCACAGCCGGGCCAACCCCGCGGTCTGCGGCAGCCCGTGCCAGATCAGCATGAGCGGCGCGGCGACCGCGAGCATCATCAGTACCAGCAGCCGCACCGCCCAGCCGACGACGAGCGCGATCGCCATCGCCGCGACACACAGCAGAATCAGCACGATAAACGGCGCGGCTTTGTTCACCCGCAGCGTTGTCGTCAACATGGCACCGATACCGTCCGCGGTGATTTTCTGTCCGGCCAGTGCCTTCGACAAACCGTTGGACAGGCTGATCGCGAGGCTCATCAGCGGCAGGCTCAGATGCGCCATCACGAATCCGACGACCAGGCGGGGGCCGAGGTCTTTCGCGGTCGTGCGGGTCTGCAGGGTGTCGTGGGCCATGGCGAGCATGCCGGCGGCGGTCAGCACGAGGAGCATGAGGCTGTCGGCGATCGCGATGTTGTCCCACCACATCTGGCGGATGGCGGGGCGTGTCGTGACGTCCTCGGTGGACAGCACGGTGGCACCGAGCAGTTTCATGACCGGCGCCAACGCGCCCTCGGCTAGGCCCGCCAGCCAGCCGTTGATCGCACTGGCGATCTTTCCGGGGATATCGGTCAGCCCGCGTAGGAACCCGGGGATCAGGCTGAACCCTCCGCCGCCGCTGGCATCGGGGTCTGGGGAGGGGCCGGGTGAGGGCTGTGGGGTGACCGTCGGGCTCGGCGTGGTCGACGGCGTGAAGGGAGTCGCCGCCGGGGCCTGCGGCTGCGGGCTCGCGGCCGGCGGCGCCGGCAGTGGGTCGGCCACGGCCGGTGTCGGGCCGGGGCCGGTCGTCGGGGCCTGGGGTGCGGGGCTGGCCGCCGGTGGCGGCGGAGTCGTGGCGGCGGGGGTGGCGGCGAGCGCCGGGGACGCCGCGCCGGTCAGCCCGCCGAGCAGCCCGGCCATCGCACTCACCGTCACGATCCGCCGCCATGCCGCGCCGCCGCGGCGGACCCCCGGCGCTCGCCGCCGCATCAGCCGCCGACCACGGAACGCAGCGCGGTCAACAGGACCGGTGCCAGGACCGCCAGCGCGTAGCCGATCCCGGCCGCCTTGAACGACCCTTTCGCCCGTTCGACCTCCGCAGGGTCGCCGTTGGCCCCCATGTAGCGCAGGCCGCCGACGGAGGCGAACAGGGTCGCGGCCCCCGCGAGGATCCCTATCAGCCAGTTCCGCATGTTGGTGATCACCTGGTTGAGGTCGGTCACCGCCGGCACCGGGGGTACCGGGGGCGCAGGGGGCGCCGCGTGCGCCACGCCCGCGGCGAGCAGCACCGCCCCGGCCACTGCAAGCACCGTGACCACGCCGACGACCAGGCGCAGGCCCCGGGCCGGCGGCTCACCGCGCCGGTCAAGCCGGCCATCGCCACGGTCCTCACCGTCGAGGGTGACCAGGACAAGGGCCAGGACGCCGCCGGCCGCGAGTTGCACCAGCCCCGCCGTGCCCCACACCCACACCCGCACCGGCACCGGCACCACAGATCCGCCCACCCGCAGGGTCAGCAGCGACAGTCCCACCGCCACACCGACCGCCGCGGCAGCCAGCAGCAACCCTGCGACCCCCTGCGGCAGCCGGCGCACCCACCCCGGCGCGGCGTCGTAGCGGCCCCGCACCGCCACGGCGATCCGCGCAGTGCCGCGGCGCACCACGTCGATGCCGCGGGCGACGGCCAGGACCACAGGGGAGACCGGGCGGCTCATCGGCTCGTTCCAGGCTGACGCGGACCCAGCTCGCCGGCGAGCACCGCGCGCAGCAGCCGCTCCTCCGCGACAGCGAGCCGCAACGCCCACTCCTCGCCCGGCGTCTCCGTCGCCGCCGACAGCACCGCCGGGCTCACACCCCCCAGCCGTGCCGACCGGATCAGCTCTGCCTGCGCAGAGGTGAGCGCCTCGACGCGGACTGCCTGCGCGAGCAGCCGCCGCAACCCCACCCCCCAGGGCCGCGGCGGCAGCGCCGCGGCCACCGGCACGCACGTCCCGACCGGCAGCGGCGGGCTGTGCAGACCCGCGTACGCCACCCCCGCCCGGTAGGCCCCCCACACCAGCCGGGACTCCACCTGCGTCGGTGTCGGCCTCGCGCGCAACGCGCCGAGGAATCCGGTGAGGACCTCGGCGTCGAGATCCGCCCGCATCCCCGGCCCGCCGGCCGCCAGCACGCCAGCGACGTGCCACAGCATCGGCAGCGCGATCCCCACCGCCGCCACCAGCCAGCCCTCATCGGCCTGACGGCCCGACACCTCACGCCACACCGCGGCCCGCACCGACACCGGCGTCGCCGGGCCCGCGAGAAGAATCTGAAACTCCTCAAGACCGATGCGTCGCGTCGGCAAATCCGGGTGCACGGTCCGGCCGTCGAGAACACACCGGCCGCTCTCCGCCACCTCAGCGAAAGCCGTCCCAGCGAGATCCAACGCCGTCGGCCCGTCGCCGCTGTCCACTCTTCTGTCTTTCACGGAGTCTCCCTCGCGCTTGTCGAAAGCGTGCGAGACCAGAAAGTCAGCCGGCCCTGGCGGAATCCCTGACACCTCCGGCGGAAACCCTGACGGCAGCCGCCATAAGCCAGGAACAGAAGAATGTCAGCCGGTCCGCCAGTGAACTGTCAGGCACGGTGGTCACCCCGTCGCGTGTGACGGAATCTGGGTGTCAGTGGCTCCGCCGGGACTGTCAGGGAAAAAGTCAGACGTTCGGGGTTTCCTCGGAAATGCCTCTAGCTGGCCCGCCGCCGGTCCGAGGAAACCTCCGCTGCTTTTCCTGAAGGAGACATGGCTGTGCCGTTCACATCGGGCACCACAGATCCCGACCGCGAACCGGTTCCTCTCACCGTGTGGACCACCCGCGCCCAGGGCGACGAACCCTTCTCCGAGGATATCCTCGGCCGTGTTCTTGACGCCTACAGCCGTCGCGGGGACCTGGTCCTGTCCACCACCACCGTCCCGCCCGTGGTCGCCGACCGGTGCATTACCGCCGGCCGCCGTCACCGTACGGTGAACACCACCGCCGACGTGGACATCCTCACCGGCCGACGCAGGGACGCCGCCGCGCTCATCGTCGAGCTGCACACGAGCACCGCCAGCCGTACGGTCCGTGCCGCGGTGTACAGCAGACTGGCCGCGCTGCTGCGGCCGGCCGGCATTCTTCTGATCGGGCTACCGCGCTCCATTCCCGGCGGCGGCGACCCTCTCACCGACACCGTCGCCGCCGCCCGCAGCGCCGGACTGACCTACACCCAGCATCTCCTCACCGTCCGGATTCCCCTGCCTGACGGCTTTCTCACCCCGCCCGCGGACTGGGATCCAGCCGACGACCCCACATTGCCCACCCCGATGCCGCCGCTACGTGCTCATGCCGACATCGCCGTGTTCACCCGCCCCGCCGTTCGGAGCAGCCGTTGACCGCGACCAACCCGGACCCGCGGCGGTACAGCCTCATTCCCGCCGGCCAGCAACACCCCCGCGTGCAGCGCACCGACCGTTACACGTCCGCCTCCACCCAGCACCCCGCGCGCATGCTGCCGGCGCTCGCCCGCCACCTCATCGCCGCCTACAGCCGCCCCGGCGACACCGTTCTTGACCCGATGTGCGGTATCGGCACCACGCTGGTCGAAGCCGCGCATCTCGGCCGCCGCAGCCTCGGGGTCGACCTGGAATCCCGCTGGATCTCCCTCGCCCGCGCCAATCTGCGCCTCGCTCGCCAGCAGGGCGCCTCCGGGACCGGCCAGCTTTTCCGCGGCGACGCCCGCCACCTCGAGCAGGTCATTCCCGCCGACTATCACGGCAGGATCAGCCTACTGCTCACCTCACCGCCCTACGGGCAGGCCACCCACGGCACCATCACCCTCGCCCCCGGCCACGGCGTCCAGAAAACCGACTACCGCTATTCAGACAGCCCCACCAACCTCGCGAACACCGACCTCGACGGTCTCCTCGACGGCATCGCCGCCGTTTTCCTCAGCGCCCACCGGCTACTTTCTCCGGGTGGCATCGTTGCGCTCGCGGTCCGCCCTTTCCGCCACACCGGCGCGCTGGTCGACCTCCCCGGCGCCCTGGTCGACCTCGCCGACGAAACCGGCCTGCACCTGCACGCCCGCGCCGCAGCCCTGCTCGCTGCTCTGCACCCCGACGGCACCCTCGTCCCCCGCGCGACGTTCTTCGCCCGGCACAACATCCGCGTCGCCCGCGCCGCCGGCCACCCCCTCCACTTGATCGCCCACGAAGACATCCTTCTGCTGCGCACCCCAGCCATATCCGGCTGAAAGTGCCTGTGACCTGCTCGAACAGGTGGCACGCCGGCAGGGCCCGTGCCCCGTAGCGGGCTGACAGTCTGTTGGCGAAAACCCTGACAGTCCGTTGGCGACACCCCTGACACCCCTGCCGCCGGGCCGTTCCGCGACTCGGCGGCAGGGACTGCCTGCCGATTCCCCGGAGGCCGTCTAGCACCTGCGCCGCGCCGGCCGGGCGGACCTGACCGGTGTAACCCCCGGTAAGGGCCCAAACCCCACGCACTCCACGCTCGCCGGGCGCACCCCGCGAGCCATGCCTTCCGCCTGCACCCACCCCCTGCGAGGACCCGTTGAAAGAATGGACCGACGCGGACATACGCCGGCTCCCCGTCGTCATCGACCTTGTCACTGCCGGAGAAATCCTCGGTATCGGCCGTACCCAAAGCTACCGGCTCGCCAAAATCGGGAAATTTCCTGTGAAAATTCTCCGGGTTGGTAGTCGCTACAAGGTTCCTACCTCCGTCATTCGCCGACACTTGTCCATCGACGAAAAAATTGTCGAAGACGCTTGACGCGGGATTTTCGTGGAGCCTCAATTGTTTTGGTGATTGTTGCCGCCGGTTTCGCCGACGATGTGTCCCGATTTGCAGGTGGTGGCGGCCGTGAATTGCACTCTTCGTCGAGCCGTTTTCGGGCTCTCGACTGAGCGGCTTAACGGATTTCCGAACATCCGCGTGAGGAGTTTCGCTCGAGATGTAACGTCAGAAGCTCCGGGTCCCCTAAAGGTGAGACGGAATGTCGGCTTCGAGAGTTGAAAATGAAAGGCCTTCCTGAAAATGAACATTGGGACCGAGAAGCGATGCGGTTGCCGCAGCGGGGACGGCAAGCAGCTCGGTAAAAGATGCCCAAAGCTCAAGAGAAAAGACCATGGTAGGTGGTCGTATCGGATCCAGGTTCCCGACGACCTAAGGCACCTGGTTGGCCGAGGGGAGATTCGTGGCTCCGGATATGACACCGCAGAAGAGGCGCGGGCGGACGCGGAGAAGGAAGTCGTCAAGATTCGTGCCGGCCGACAACATGTTGGCCAGTTGACCGTTGGCCAGTACTTGGAAACCTGGCTCGCGGGAAAGCGGCGGCTGCGCCCCACGAGCCGCGGTGGCTACGAGAGCAATATCCGGCTCTACCTACGCCCCATGCTCGGGGAGCTGCCCCTCAAGGGGCTCAGGAAAATCCATATCGATCAGATGATCGCGCGACTCGAAGCCGAGGGATCCGTCCCGACGCAAGGGGGAAACGGAGCGAGGAGAAAATCCCGGCCGCTCGCTCCCAAAACGATCCTCGAGATCTTTGCGACGCTACGAGCCGCTCTCAATGACGCGGTGGTCGAACGACTGATCGACTGGAACCCGGCTTTGGGGGTGGAGATGCCCGAACCGGACGAAGAGGAGGTCGAACCGTGGGAACCCGAGGAAGTCGGTCGCTTCCTGGACGAGGCGGCAGACGACCGCCTGGCTGCGTTGTACGAGCTGATCGCCATTCACGGGGTGCGTCGCGGGGAAGCCTGCGGGCTGGCTGACACGGACATTGACGCCGAGGAATCGAGACTGACGATCTGCCGGCAGATCGTCGAGTCACGTGGCCGGCTGGGCGTGTGGCCACCCAAGACGAAGTCGGGCAAACGCGGGCTCGATATTGATCCGATGACGCTCGGATCGATCATTGCCCGTCAGCTTGAGCGGGACGCCGAGCGCGACGCGGTCGGCCCGGCGTGGGACAACGGCATCCTGCCCAACCAGCGCGGCGAACTGGTGCAGCTCACCGGGCTGATTTTTACTCTTCCCGACGGGAAACACCTGTCGCCCGCTTACGTCACCAGCCACATGCAGGTGATCGCCCGCCGGGTGGGGCTGTGCTGCCAGCTCGTGCGTCCCGCCGAGCGTGGGGCGACGACGCTGACGGTTGGCAAGCGGTACCGGGCGCCGGAGGGCACATGGACGCTCTACCGGGATCGCGAGCCGTGCGGGCAGGTGACGGTGATCGGCTGCACCCGGCGTCGCGGCTCCGGCGCGGTGCTGCACCTAGCCGAAGCGCTGCCCATCGACCTTGCAACCGGAGTCGAGCTCGGCGAGAGGCTGCTTTCTCGCAAACGCCTTCACGATCTTCGGCATGGGAGCGCCAGCATCCAGATCGCCCAAGGTGTGGACATCACCCTGGTATCCAAGCGACTCGGCCATGCCTCTCCTGCGATCACCGGCCGGTTGTATGCGCACCTGCTGCGGTCAGCCGGACGGGGGGTGGCGCAGACCGCGGCGAACGCGGTTCCGCGGCGTGCGATGCGGCCGGCGCGGCCACATTACGGCCACAACGATCAACGGCCGTGATGCGAATGGGTAGGAAACAACAACTATGCAGGTCATGGGCCTATCGCGGGGTGGGCCGTCAGGGACTCGAACCCTGAACTCGCCGGTTAAAAGCCGGCTGCTCTGCCAATTGAGCTAACGGCCCCGCGGGGCGATCCTACCCGGGTGGGGTGTGGTCCTCGAAGCCGCCGGCCATGGGGGAGCCGGGCCGAGGCGCCATCCCGGTGCGACGCGGGTCACAGTGCGCCGGACCGTCGCTTCCGTCGATGATGGCGATCTACGACCTCACCTCCTGCTTTCCGGACGCGACACGCCACCCGGGACGAGTCGGGGGACGAGCATCCGCGAGCGTCGAGGAGCCCACGTGAGCGACATCAGCCCGGCCGCCCAGTCCGAACCGAACGCCGCGAGTGCGGGGCGCACGATCGTCTTCATCCACGGGCTGTGGCTGACGTCGGCGAGCTGGCAGCCGTGGATCGACCGGTTCGCCGCCCGCGGGCACACCGGTCTCGCCCCGGAATGGCCGGGGATGGATCGAGACCTCGAGGCGTTGCGGAACGAGCCGACCGCCGACAACCACGTCGGCCTGGTCGAGGTGACGAACAGCTACGCGAAGGCCGTCGAGGCCCTGCCGGAGGCGCCGATCCTCGTCGGGCACTCGTTCGGCGGCCTGATCGTCCAGCTCCTGCTCGACCGTGGCCTCGGGGCGGCCGGGGTGGCGATCTCGCCGGCGCCGGTGAAGGGCGTGCTGCGGCTGCCGCTGGCCACGCTGCGCTCGTCGGCTCCGGTGCTGACGAAGCCGGCGACCCGCGGCCGGGTGGTCGGGCTGACCGCGGACCAGTGGTTCTACGCGTTCGCGAACACGGTCAGCCGGGCCGAGTCGGACGAGCTGTACGCGCGGCTGCAGGCGCCCACCCCGGGCCGGCCGCTGTGGCAGGCCGCGTTCGCGAACGTCAACCCGAAGGCGCCGAGCAAGGTCGACTTCACCAAGGCCGACCGGGCGCCGCTGCTGGTCCTCGGCAACGGCGCCGACCACACCGTCCCGGCGTCGGTGAGCCGGGAGGCGTACACCCGCCAGCGCAAGTCGGGGGCGATCACGGCGTACCACGAGTTCCCGGGCCGCCCGCATCTGACGGCCAGCGTGGCCGGCTGGGAGGAGGTCGCCGACCTCGCCCTCGCCTGGGCGCTGACCCCCCGCTCCGGCGAGGTCTGAGCTCGGCTCGGCGGGTCAGGACGGCGAGAAGTGCACCGGAAGGGCGGACAGGCCGCGCATCCACGGTGACGGACGCCAGACCAGCGCGTCGGGAGAGACGGCGAGGACGGCGTCGGGCAGCCGGTCGAGCAGCACCTCGACGGCGCCCCGCACGATCGTCTCGGCGATCTCCTGCGCGGGATACGGGCAGCGGTGCTCACCGTGGCCGAAGGACATGTGGGCGTGGTTGCCGCCGGGTCCCTCGAAGGAGTCCGGCCGCACCTGCGGGTCGCCGTTCGCCGCCGCGCAGCTCAGCACGAGCATGTCACCGGCCTGGATGTGCTGGCCGGCGAGCTGGGTGCTGCGGACCGCCCAGCGGCCGGACATGTTCTGCAGCGGCGTGTCCTCCCACAGCACCTCGTTGAGTGCCTGCCCGACGCTGCGCCGGCCCCCGGAAAGGGTGACGGCGAAGCGGCTGTCGGTGAGCATCAGCCGCAGCGTGTTGCCGATCCAGTCGGTGATCGGCTGCTGGCCGATTCCGACGATCAGCAACAGGTCCCACGACGCCTCCTCGTCGGTCAGCTTCCCGGGATGGCCGAGCATCGCGGACGGGAGGTCCGGCCGGGGGCGTGCCCGTCGGTCGGCCAGCAGCGCGTTGATGATGGCGACGAACCGGGAGTGGCCGGCGACCGCCTCCGGCCCGGAGCCGTCCGTGGCCGCGTTCATCGCCGCGAGCAGCTCGGGCAGGCCGGTCTCGGGGATGCCGATCATGCGGCCGATCAGCAGCATCGGCATCGACTGGGCGTACTCGGCGATGAGGTCCGCCTCGCCGCGCCCGGCGAAACCGTCGATCAGCTCGTCGCAGGTCCGTTCGCACAGCGCCCGCAGCTCGAACAGGTCCACGTCGCCGAGCACGTCGTTCATGATCGCGGAGCGGCGCTCGAACTCGGCGCCCTCCAGGTGCATCGTGTACGGCTGGTAGCCGACGACGGGGAGCAGCGGCCAGTCCGGCGGGACGCGGTCCCAGGCGTTCCAGCGGCGCGGGTCGCGACCGTACAGCTCCGGGTTGGTCGTCACGTAGTGCAATTCCCGGTAGCCGAGGACCAGCCAGGCGGGGATGTCGCCGTCGAGCAGGATCGGCGCGACGGGGCCGTGGACGCGCCGCATCTCCCGGTACATCTGCGCCGGATTGTGCTGGAATCGCGGGCCGTACAACCGGACCGCCCCGGGGTGGTCCGGGAAGTCCGGGGCCGGCACCGCGAGCTCGGTGGCGGCCGGCGCCGCAGCCCAGTTGTCGACGCGGTCGTGGGACGGAGGTGTCACGGCGAGGTCTCCCGGGCGGTGGACAGTGCGTACAGGTGGTTGACCAGTGCGATCAGCACCGACTTGCTCGACGCGCGGTGCCGGGCATCGCAGTCGATGAGCGGGACGTCGTCGGACAGAGACAACGCCTCGCGCAACTGCGGCAGCGTGTGCTCCGGCTCGCCGAAGTTGTTCCGCGCGACGATGAACGGCATCCCGTGGTGTTCCAGCCGGTCGATCGCGTACCAGGAGTCCGCCACCCGGCGGGTGTCGACCAGGACGACCGCGCCGAGCGTCCCCGCGAACAGCCGGTCCCACAGGAACCAGAACCGCTCCTGCCCGGGGGCGCCGAACAGGTAGAGCACCATCCGCTCGTTGAGGCTGATCCGGCCGAAGTCGAAGGCCACGGTGGTCGTGGTCTTCTCCCGCACGCCGCCCGTGTCATCGATGCCGATGCCGGCGCCCGTCATCGTCTCCTCGGTGCTCAGCGGGCGGATCTCGCTGACCGCGCGGACCATCGTGGTCTTGCCGACGCCGAACCCCCCGACGATCACGATCTTCAGGGCGTCGTTGACCGTGCTCGCCAGCGGGGCGCGGGAGCGCGGTGGGGCCTGGACGGCGACCTCAGAGCTTCTTGAGTCCAACGAGCACCTGCTTCAGGATCTCGGGATGGGGCAACGGCGTCCTGACGACGGAGGCCGAGGGATGGCGCGCCGCGATCCGGCCGGTATCCAGCAGGTCGCAGAGCAGGATCTTCACCACGCTCACCGGCAGCTTCAGCTCGGCGGCGAGCTCCACGACGGCGACCGGTGTCCGGCACATCCGCAGGATCGCGGCGTGCTCGGACTGCATGCCTGGCGCCGGGTCGCTTTCGCTGACGATCAGCGTGACGAGGTCGAAGGCGTTCTCGTCGGCGCGGCTGCGCCCGCCGGTGACGGTGTAGAGCCGGTCGGGGTTCTCCCCGTCGATGGCCTCGCGGATCACGAGGCCGCGAACCCGGGGGCGGCCTCGCGCGGCGGGGCGCTGAGGTAGTCGCCGATCTGCTCGACCAGCTCGTTCATGTTGTGCCCGATCACGCCGGCGTCGGCATCGTCGGTCGCCACGACGGCGAGGTGAGCGCCCTGGCCGGCCTCGATGATGAACAGCAGCCCGCCGTGGAACTCGGTCATGGACTGCCGCACGCCTCCGCTGCCATCCCCGAACTCCACCGACGCACCGTGCGAGAGGCTCTGGATACCGGAGGCGATGGCGGCGAGCTGGTCCGCCTGATCCACGCTGAGCCCGGAACTGNGGCAGAGCTTGAGCCCGTCCTTGGAGAGCACCAGGGCGTGTCGGGTTCCCGGAGTCCGCTCCAACAGGTTCTCCAGCAGCCAGTCGAGGTCACGGGTTCTCGTGTTCATGCTTGTCTCCGGCCGTGCGTAGGAGCGATCAGGAGTTGCCGTTCCGCCTGGTGGGGTGGCCGCTGGGGATGGACCCGTCGGCGTCGGTCCCGCCCCGCGTCTGGAACCACGTGCCCGTGTCCGGACTGCTGGCGGTGCCCCCGGCATCGGGGTGCGGTTCCGGCGGTTCCGGCAGCATGGTCGGTCCGGTCAGCATGGTCGGTCCGGTCAGCGCGGTCGGTCCGGTCAGCGCGGTCGGTCCGGTCAGTGATGGCGGCAGCAGGGGCAGCGCGGGCGGTTCGGCTGGTGACGGCGGCGGGGGTGGCGCCGCCGGTTCCGTGCGTGACGGTGGCAGCGGTGGCAGCGGTGGCAACGGCGGGCGACCCGCGTCGGGCCGGTCGGTCACGTCGGAGGTGCTCGAGGCGTCCGCGTCGGTCCGCCCGCCGCGGGTCGCGCGGCGGAAGGCGCCGAAGCGGGCACCGGCGTCGGCGGGCGGGGAGGTGCGCGCCGGCGCGGGCGGGACCGGCAGCCGGCCCACCGCGTTCGCCATGGTCTCCCCGCGACGCCGTTTCGGCAGCGCCTCGCGGGGCGCCGGCGGCGCGGCCGGCTCGCCGGGAACATCGGCGCGCGCAACCGGCCCCGTCGGGCTGTCCAGGATGGGGGTGCCGGGCGCGGCGGGTCGCCCCGCCGCGGCACCGCCCGCGAAGTCGGTGCCTGCCAACTCGGTGCCCGCCAACTCGGTGCCCGCCAACTCTGTGCCGTTGAAGCCGGTGCCGTCGAAGCCGGTGCCGTTGAAGCCGGTGCCGTCGAAGCCGGTGCCGTCGAAGCCGGGCTCGGCCGAGACGGGGCGCTCGAGCATGCCGATCGCGCCCCGAGACGCCGCCCCGGCGTCTGCGCGCCTCGCCGTGCCCGGGGCGCCCGCGGTCGCCTCGACGATCCCGCCCACCGGCAGCCCGGTTGCGGCGGGGTTCGGCCGTGGCTGGGTGACGAGCCGGCGGGGGATCATCACCACGACGCCGGTGCCGCCGCGCGAGGACGGCCGGAACGACACCGTCAGACCGTGCTTGCGGGCAAGCACGCCGACGACGGCCAGGCCCAGGCGGGTGCCGGACAGCGTGGTCAGATCCAGCGGCTCCGCCGAGACCGCGGCCTCGGCGCGGCGCAGCGCGGCGGGTCCCATGACCAGGCCGCCGTCCTCGATCGTCACGACGATGCCGGCCTGGACCTCCTCCACGTAGACATGCACCTCCTCGGACGGAGGCGAGAAGCTGGTCGCGTTGTCCATCAGCTCGGCGAGGGCGTGCATGACGCCCTCCGCGGCGTAGCCGGCGACCGCGACCGTGCTCGTCGAGTGCAGGCGGACCCGCTGGTAGGCGCTGATCCGGCCGACCGCGCCGCGCAGGATGCTCTCCATCACGATCGGCTTGGTCCACCGCCGCCCGGTGCGGGCACCGGTCAGCACCGCGATGCTGTCCGCCAGTCGGCCCGCCTGCGCGGTCGCGTGGTCCAGACGGAGCAGGTCGCCGAAGACCTCCTCGTCGTGGCGCTCCTCCATCTCGCGCAGGTCCGCGAGCATGCTCGTCGCCAGGGCCTGCACCCGGCCGGCCGCGTTGGCGCAGGCGGACATCGCGGCGGCGCGCATCCGCTCGCCGCGGCCGATCTCCGTCGCCAGCGCTCGCAGGATGCGCCGATGTGTCTCGCGCGCCTCGCGGTTTCCGTCGCCAATCTCCGGGTCCGCGGCGCCGATCTCACCGATCTCGGCGATCTCGGCGATCTCGGCGAGCGCGGCCTCGGGCGAGGCGCCATCACGCAGCCGCTTCACCACCGCGGGCAGGACCTGGTCGGCGAGCTGGGCGGCGCGGGTGTTCTGCGTCTGGACCTGCAGCTGCGCGCCGGCGAGCCGGTTCTCCAGGTCGGTGACCTGGCTGCGTAACCGGCGGACGGCCCGACCTCGGCCGAGCGCGAGCGCGACGGTGAGCAGCACGACGGCGGTGGCCACCACCGCGGACACGATCACCGGCGGCCGGTCCGGGCCGGCGGTCGCGACGTTCGCCCACACGCCCGCGCCGACGACGGCCAGGACGGCGATCAGCAGGACGACAGGCGTCTGATCGGTCAGGGCGCGGGGACCACGGCGGGTGGGCAAGGCATGTGTCGGCATGAGGCGGTCCTCGTCAGCGGCTGGTGGCTAGCACGCGGGGACGGTCCGGGCGGCCGCCGAGGGCGCGCCGTGGGCCGTGGGTGCGTTCGGGGTGGGACGTGCGTCGACCCAGGTATGTGACTGCCACGGTTTCGACCCCCCGGTCTCGCCTTGTCGCCGGTCCCGCCTGTGGATCTCGCCGGTCCCGCCTGTGGACCTCGCCGATCCGGCCTGTGGACGAGGCGCCCAGGCCGCCGCCGGCGGCGGCCGGCCCGGGTCGGTGGCGATGTCGGACAGCCTAGGCACGCATTCACGGCTCGCCGACGGTCAGCAACCAGCATTGAGCGGGACGATCGACCCCTAGTGGCAGGGATGGGGCACTGTTGTCCCCGAATGGTCCCCGGAGCTGCGCGGAACCATCCGGGGACAAGGGATCGGTTCCGCTAGAGGCGGCGGTCCTGCCTATGCGCGAATGGCCTAGATTCCCGGCCGCCTTGCCGGAATGCCCCGTTTGCCCGGCTCATTGGTGATGATTTGATGGCATCTGGTCGATATGGGGGCGCCGCGGCACCGTCTCGCGGATTCCCCGCCTAGCGGTGACGTGATGGTGCGGCTGCCGGCGTGGACCGAGCCAGGGACGGACTGTTGGCACTTTCGGGCCATCGGGAGAACCTGGAAGGCTCGCTGTCGGCGACGGGCGCGGCCTGGTCCAGCGCAGCCCGGCCTGGCGCGGTGCAGCTCCGGCCTGGCGTAGTGCAGCCCGGCGCGGTGCGGCGTGCTCAGCGGCCCCGGGCCGCGGCGGGGCCGGGGNAGGGCAACAGCGCCATCTCCCGGGCGTTCTTGATCGCCCGGGTCACCTCCCGATGCTGGCGGGGGGTCAGCCCGGTGATCCGCCGCGCCCGGATCTTGCCCCGGTCCGAGATGAACTGGCGCAGCAGGGCGATGTCCTTGTAATCGACGTAGGTGATCCCGCGTTCGCGGAGAATGTTCGGCTTCTTACGCTGTCCCGGCTGCGGGGCGCGACGCGTGGGCATGGGATGACCTCCTGTCGACCATCGGCGTCATCTCGGTTATCTCACGGAGCGCGCCGTGATGGTCGGGCGACGACGATCCGCGCTCGGTCGCCATGGNGGCGCCACCCNCCCCGGTTTGGCGGCAAACCGCCGATCCTGCACATCGTTGATTTCAGGTAACTCTAAGCATCTACTTCGGCCGGGTGGTGGTCACGTGGGGTGACGGGGATCGCGGCCTTCCGCCTCACATCAACCGTTCGGAAGGAGACTCTCGTGAGTAGAAGCCATTCTTCGGCACGCGCGGCGGCACTCACCGCCGCGCTGGCCGCCGGAATCGTCGCCGCCATCCCGGGCCTGGCCGGGGTGGCGAGCGCCGCTCCCGCAGCCCCGGGTGCTGCGGGTGCCGCGGCCGTTTCACAGCGCCCGGCACTGTTCGGCGGACTGCGGGCGGTCGGGCTGACCACAACGGGTTACCTGGTCCGCTTCGACGTCAACGCGCCCTCCCGGCTGGTGCGGATCGGTCGGGTCACCGGCCTCGTCGGCGGCGACACGAGCCTCATCGGGATCGACTACCGGGTGCAGAACAGCCGGCTCTACGGTGTCGGCAACCTCGGCGGCATCTATGTGATCAACACGTCCAACGCGGTCGCGATCCGCGTGTCGCACCTGACGGTGGCGCTCAGCGGCACCGCCTTCGATGTCGACTTCGACCCGGCGGCCAACCGACTGCACATCATCAGCAACACCGGCCAGAACCTGCGGCACAACCTCGACGACTCGATCGGTACCCCGCCGATCGGCACCACGGTCGTCGACACGCCGCTGAAGTACCCGCCGGCGGTCATCGCGGCGAACGGTCTGACCGGCGCCGCCTACACCAACAACGACCTGGACCCCGCGACGTCGACCACCCTGTTCACCATCAACACCACCCTCGGGCAGGTGGATGTCGACTCGCCGGCCAACTCCGGCCAGCTCGTCCCGACGGGGCGGTTCGGCGTGCCCGTCGGCGGCAACGCCGGCTTCGACATCTACACCCGACGGTCGAACGGCCGGGCAGTCAGCAACCGGGCCTTCGCGACCCTGCTGGTCGGGACCACCTACCGGCTGGCCGAGATCGATCCGCTGACCGGGCGGATCCGCGCCCACGGCTCGTTCCCGAGCAACGCCCAGGTCGCCGACATCGCGATCCCGCCGAACCAGTAGAGGGCCGAGCCAGCCGGAACTGCCGCCAGACTCGCGGCGGGTCGGGATGGTGCCCACACCGTCCCGACCCGCCCGCGGGGTCCTGCCGACCGCCGCGCCCGCGCCCGCGGGCGCGCCCCAGGCCGGGTCAGCTCCGCTTGCGGTCGGAGCCGTCGAGGGTGATCCGGTCGCCGGTGACGATCCCGGCCCGCCGCAGCGCGTCGGCGATGGCCCCGTCCGGCGCACCGCCGCGCCCGCCCCGGCCACCGCCCGCACCGCCGCCGCCCCGGCCACCGCCCGCGCCGCCGCCGGAACCCACGCCGCCGGAGCCCCCCGTCCCGCCGCGGCCACCGCCGCGCGTGCCGGGACCCCGACCGGCCGATCCGTCGCGGCCGCCGCCCCGGCCACGGCCACCGACGCCGTCGCGGCGCTCACCGCCGGCCTCGCCGCGCCGCGCGCCCTCCCGACCCGTGCCGCCGCCGCCGGGAGCCCGCCGCTCGCTACCGCCGCTACCGCCGCTACCGCCGCTACCGCCGCTACCGTCGCCGCCGCGGCGCCCCGAACCGCGCCCGCCGCCGCCCGCCGGCGCCCCGACCTCGTCGTCCAGGCGCAGCGTCAGCGAGATCCGCTTACGCGGGATGTCGACGTCGAGAACCTTCACCGTGACGATGTCGCCGGGCTTGGCGACCTCCCGCGGGTCGCTGACGAAGTTCTTCGACATCGCCGAGACATGCACCAGGCCGTCCTGGTGCACCCCGATGTCGACGAAGGCGCCGAAGGCGGCCACGTTGGTGACGGTGCCCTCCAGCGTCATCCCGGGCACCAGGTCCGCGAGGGTCTCGATCCCCTCCGTGAACGCCGCCGTGCGGAACGCCGGCCGCGGGTCGCGTCCCGGCTTCTCCAGCTCGGCGAGGATGTCGGTCACCGTCGGCAGCCCGACGGCGTCGTCGACGAACTCGGTCGGCTTCAGTGACCGCAGCACGGCACCGTTGCCGATGAGCGTGCTCAGCTCGCTGCCGGTGGCCGCGAGGATCCGCCGGACCACCGGGTAGGACTCGGGGTGCACGCTGGAGCCGTCCAACGGGTCGTCCCCGCCGCGGATGCGCAGGAAGCCGGCGCACTGCTCGAACGCCTTCGGGCCGAGCCGGGGCACCTCCCGCAGCGCCTCGCGGGTGCGGAACGGGCCGTTGGCGTCGCGGTGGCGGACCAGGTTCTCGGCGAGGCCCGCGCCGATTCCCGACACCCGGGTCAGTAGCGGCGCCGACGCGGTGTTGACGTCCACCCCCACGGCGTTCACGCAGTCCTCCACCACGGCGTCGAGGGACGACGACAACCGCGTCTCGGACAGGTCGTGCTGGTACTGGCCCACCCCGATCGACTTCGGATCGATCTTGACGAGCTCGGCGAGCGGGTCCTGCAGGCGGCGGGCTATCGAGACCGCGCCCCGCAGCGAGACGTCCATCCCGGGCAGCTCGGCCGCTGCATAGGCGGACGCCGAGTACACCGACGCCCCCGCCTCGGAGACGGTCACCTTCGTCAGGGACAGCTCCGGATGCCGGCGGATGAGGTCGTCGGCCAGCTTGTCGGTCTCCCGAGAGGCCGTCCCGTTCCCGATCGAGATCAGGTCGACGCGGTGCTCGGCGGCCAGGCGGGCCAGGGTGGCGATCGACTCGTCCCAGCGCCGGGCCGGGACGTGCGGATGGATGGTGTCGGTGGCGACCACCTTGCCGGTCGCGTCGACCACGGCGACCTTCACGCCCGTGCGGTAACCCGGGTCCAGGCCCATCGTCGCCCGGCTGCCGGCCGGCGCCGCGAGCAGCAGGTCGCGCAGGTTGGCCGCGAACACGCGCACGGCGGTGTCCTCCGCCGCCGTCCACAGCCGCATCCGCAGGTCCACGCCGAGGTGCACGATGATGCGGGTGCGCCAGGCCCAGCGGACGGTGTCGACGAGCCAGCGGTCCGCCGGCCGGCCCGCGTCGGAGATCCCGAAGGTCTCGGCGATCCGCAGCTCGTAGCTCGTCGGCCCGGGTGCGGGCAGGGCGCCCGGCTCGGCCGGGGTGTCGGGCTCCAGGGTGAGGTCGAGGATCTCCTCCTTCTCTCCCCGGAACGCGGCCAGGATGCGGTGCGAGGGCAGCGAGGTGAACGGCTCGGAGAAGTCGAAGTAGTCGGCGAACTTCGCGCCGGCCTCCTGTTTGCCCTCCCGTACCCGGGAGACGAGCACGCCACGGGACCACATCTGCTCCCGCAGCGCGCCGATGAGATCGGCGTCCTCGGCGAACCGCTCGACGAGGATCGCCCGCGCGCCCTCCAGCGCGGCCCCGGCGTCCGCCACCCCCTTCTCCGGGTCGACGTAGCCACTCGCCGTGCCGTGCGGGTCGAGGGCAGGGTCGCCCAGCAGGGCCAGGGCCAGTGGCTCCAGGCCGGCCTCCCGGGCGATCTGCGCCTTCGTCCGCCGCTTGGGCTTGTACGGCAGGTAGATGTCCTCCAGCCGGGCCTTGGAGTCCGCCGCCAGGATCTGCGCCTCAAGGGCCTCGTCGAGCTTGCCCTGGGCGCGGATGGACTCCAGCACCGCCGTGCGCCGCTCCTCCAGCTCCCGCAGGTAGCGCAGCCGCTCCTCCAGGGTGCGTAGCTGGGTGTCGTCGAGGGTGCCCGTCGCCTCCTTGCGGTAGCGGGCGATGAAGGGCACGGTGGCGCCCCCGTCGAGCAGGTCGACCGCCGCCGTCACCTGCCCCTGGCGCACGCCGAGCTCGTCGGCGATCCGCTGATGGATGGACCGCTGTGGGACAGATGTCGTCGTCACAATGCCTGATCCGCCTTCTCGTCCTCGTCGCTGCTGTGCGCGTCAGCGCGGTGCCGGGCCGTCCGGCCGATCCGCGCTGACTGCGAGACTACGGGCGATCACCCGCCGCTTTCCGCCCGGGCGGCCATCCGGGCTGATGCGCCGGCCGCCGCCCGTGGGCCGCGGTGCGGCGATCGGCCCGGGCCGCCGTCCGCCGAGGGCATCCTCCGTGGTCGTGGCTGGTCCGGTGTGATCCGGTGTGATCCGTCCCGTTCGATTCCGTTGCTGGGCATATCCCATTGGTGCGACATGACCTATGATGTGCGCGTGCGCACAGGGGGTGGGGCCGCGGGTGCGGGAGACTGTTATTCTCCGCATTCCGGACGTGGTCCGGCTGGATACGGCACGTCCATGCCGGGGCCGTCCGCCGCCGGATTGCGACGCAGGGCGGCGGAGTGACTCGGGAGAGTACTCCGGGCCCCGTTCGCGGCCCGGCCCTGAGCCCGACCGGCGTCGGCGGCATTCGCCACGAGGCTTTCCTGTACCGGGGTGACGTCGGTTTCCTCAGTGCGACCAGGGATTTCATCCTCGCCGGCCTCGCGGCGGACGAGGACGTTCTCGTCGCGGTGACGCCCTCGCGGATGGCGCTTCTTCGGGCCGTGCTCGGCCGGGCCGCGAGGCGAGTCACATTTCTTGACCTGACGGAGGTCGGCCGGAATCCGGCGCGCATCATCCCCGCCTGGCAGGAATTCCTCGACCTCGGGATCGAACGGGGCCGGACGGTCCGCGGGATCGGCGAGCCGCTGTGGTCCGGGCGCCCCGTTCCCGAGCAACGGGAATGCATGCTCCACGAGGCCCTGCTCAACGAGGCCTTCGCCGCCCCGCCGGCCTGGCGGCTGCGCTGCCCCTACGAGGTGACCGCGCTCGATTCGGTGACCGTCGACGAGGTGTGGCAGACCCATCCGGTGGTGGTGGACGGCGGGCTCGGCCGCATCAGCGCGCGCTACCGGCCGCCGGCCGGACCGGCCGCGTCGGTGACGGCCGCGGCTGCCGCCGTCGCCGTCGCGGTGGCCGAGGCCGGAGCCGCTTCGGCCACGGCCGCCGCCGTGGTGGCCGAGGCCGGTGTCACGTCTGCCAGCGCCACCTCTGTCGCCGCCGCCGCTGCTGTCGCCGCCGCGGCGGTGGCCGACGCTACCGTGGCCGTTGCGACGGGCGTTGCCTCCGGCCCAGGCGAGGGGGCCGATCTGCCGGCCCGGCCAGGCACGGCTACCCGATGGGATCTGCTTGCCGAGCCGCTACCGGACCTCGGTCCGCCGCGGGCCGAGGTTGCGTTCGGCCCGGCTGACCTCGGTCTGGTCCGCGCGGCGGCCACCCGCGCGGCCCTCGCGGACGGGCTGGGGGAGGACCGAGCCGGCGATCTCGAACTCGCCGTGCACGAGGTCGCGACGAACAGCATCCGCCACGGCGGCGGGCGAGGAGCCGCGCGTTTCTGGATTTTCGCCGGCTGCCTGATCTGCGAGGTCACCGACTCCGGTCAGCTCGCCGACCGGCTCGCCGGGCGACGGCGTCCGGACCTCGACCTCAGTGGCGGGCGCGGGCTCTGGCTTGTCAACCAGCTCTGCGATCTCGTGCAGCTCCGTTCGGGGAGCGCCGGCACGACCGTGCGGATGTTCATGTACGTCTGACCGGTCGCGGCGCTGGCGCGCACGCCCGGTGGGGGAGGAGACTGCGGTGACGTCAGCGGAGCGGACCCGGGTCGGGCGCGGAGCCTGGCCCACGGACGGCCGGGGCGGGACCATCGCCCCGGCGGAGGGCGGATCCGCCGCCGGGCCGGGCCGGTGCTACGGCGTCGGCGCGGGCGAGGCCCCACCCGCCGGCAGCACCGACGCGGACATCCTCGCCGTTCGCGCCGGGGTCACCGCGCTCAGCCGGGCGCTGAACTGGCACGGCGGGCCGGGCACCCCGGTGCCGACCGACGGCCGCTTCACCGCCGCCACCAGGGCGGCCGTCATCGCCTTCCAGGAAAAGCTGCAGCCCGTGATCAACCGTGACATGTACCTGCCGGCGGTCGAGCACAGCCCGGCGGGATTCGTCAACAAGGAGACGTCCTACGCGTTGTTCATGCCGATCGCGGACCGTTACGCGTTGAAGTACACGGTCCCCCGCGGACTCCTGCGCGGTATCACCACCATCGAGAGCAACTGGGATCCCGGCGCGGTCGGCTACTGGACCAACTCGGATTTCGGGCTCTGCCAGTGGAACACCACGCTTCCGGAGATCACCACCGCCCGGGCGCTTGATCCCTTCTGGGCGCTCGACTCCACCGCCCGGGCGATGCGAGAACGCTTTGATTCCGACCGCTGGGGCCATAACTGGCTGTACGTCATTGCCGCGCACAATGTCCCGACCTGGGCCGCGCAGTGGGCCCAGGGCGAACTATCCGCCACCGATCCGGCCGACAAACCAAAACTCGACCGGATGAACGGCTACGTCAGCAACGTCCTCGCCCGCGTCTGGTGACGGCGGTGGCCGGCCCGGTGCCGAGGGGACGCGGCGGGGGTCAGTCCGGAAGGGCCGTGACCTTGTCCAGGACCGCGGTGTTCAGCCGGCGGATGCCGATCGGGGCGAAGGTGCGTTCGAAGAAGCCGCCGACCCCGCCGGCGCCGTCCCACGTGGTGGTCGCCGTGACCGTGCTCTGCCGCTCGCCGGCGCNGGGCGTCACCTGCCACTGGGTCTGCAGCGAGGAGTTCTGGTCCGCCTCGACGAGGGTGGTCGGATCCGGCGCGGACACCGTCGCGTCGACCTGGCGGACCCGCTTGCGGGTGGCCTGCAGCCGGTAGGCGATCCGGCTGCCCGCGCCGATGCCACCCGCCAGCACCCGGTACTCCGAGACGTTCTCCGGCCAGGACCGGGCGCGGGTGCCCTGGTAGTCGGCGAGCTTCGCGACGACCTGCTCGGGCGTGCCGGGCACGGCCCGCTGGACCACGACCTTGATCTGTCCCACCGCTGTTCCTCCCTCGCTGCCNGGCATCCGCACCGGTCAGATTCGCACGCCGGCCGCGGACGCCGCAGCAGGGCCGCCCAAGCACCGATCCGGGATGGCCGGATCGATTACCCAGAGTTACATTGCGAGAGACGCTGGCGGCGGCCCCGAGACTGGCCGCGGCCACGGGGGCGCCGATGAGGGGGTAGGCCGATTTCTCGCGTATGGCCAGGTTGTCCGCGTGCCTTCGGAGATCTCCTCGTCTTCTGCACGGGCGCGGACAGCCGCGCGGTAGGTCCGCAGGACCGGCACCGTTTCGTCACCGCCGGTGCACTCATGCTGCTGACCGCTGGGCTCGCCACCTACGCAGGGGCCACCGTCGCCGGGATGGGCCTGCACCGCTCGGCCCTCGGCGCGCTCCCGTTCGGCCTGTTCTACGCAACGGTGATCTTTTTCCTCGACCGATCGGTGCTGCTGTCCGCCCGCCCGTACCGCTACGGTCCGGACGGGTCCGTCCGGGTGGGCCGGGCCGGGCCGGCCACCGTCATGCGGATCTTCATCGCCGTCTGCGCCGCGGTGCTCGTCGGGGAGACGCTGCTACTGAGGATCTTCGCGCCGTCGATCGCGCCGCGGGTCACCCAGATCCGGCAGGAGGATCTCGGCCGGGTGCTGCGCGGCTGGGATGCCAACCAGCTCGGCGAGCAGCGGGTCCTGCGCGACGACCTCGCCGCCCGCCAGCATGCGTTGGACGGCGCCCACGCCCTCGTCACCGGCAAGACCGCCGAGGTGAACTGCCAGCTCACCGGGGGCGACGGCTGTCTGAGCGGCGAGGGGCCGGTGTACCGGATCAAGCTCGGCGAGCTCGGCGCCGCGACCACGGCGGTGACCACCGCGACCGGCCAGCGCGATGCCGCCCAGGCCCGCCTGGATGCCTTCGACCAGTCCCGCGACACCCGTCGCGCGCACTTCCGTGACCAGCAGACCGCCACCGTCGACGCCGCCGACGACCTGCTGATCCGGGAGAAGGCGTTCTGGCGGCTGACGGCCGCCGACCGCTCCGTGCTGCTCTGGCGGACGGTGCTGACCCTGTTGCTGCTCGGCATCGACCTCGGTCCGCTAATGTTCAAGCGGACGCTGGAGCAGACGGAGCTGCGGCGCCGGGAGCGGCTCGTCCAGTGGCAGGGGGAGACCACCGACGAGGTCGACGCCCTGCAGATCGGCCAGACCGCGCGTCGCCGCGGAGAGCTCGCCCAGGCCCTCGCCGAGGGCGCCGCCGATCGTTACGGCCAGTACGTGCGGCGCCGGGACGAGATCGGCACCTCGCTGCGGGTCGCCGCCGATCTCGCCGACGCGGACGTCGGCCGCGAGCAGATCCGCATCGACCGGGACAGCCGGATCCGCGACCTGCGCGTGCGGTACCGCGTGCCGGACCCGGCGCCGGCGCCGGACCCCGCCGACCGCTCCGCGCCGTCCTGAACCGCCGCGCCGTCCTGAACCGCCGCGCCGTCCTGAACCGCCGCGCCGTCCTGGGCAGGACCCAGCCGTCCTGACCGCCCGGGGCATGGCAACGCCCGGGCACGTGGGGTCAGTCCCGCACGTGCCCGGGCGTCCGGTGGCCGGATCTCCCGGCGAGGGTCGTCAGTCGAGCGTCTCCGTGCCCTGGCGCCGGTGGCGCAGCACGATCAGCAGCAACGCGAGCAGCGCAGCCGTAGCCGCGGCGGTGGAGCCGGTGGCTCTGGGGTTCGCGGCGGCCTTCTGCCGGCCGGCGTTGACCGCCCCGCCCGCGGTGTCGCGCACCTGGCTCACCTTCGCCGCGACCTGCGGGTGGGAGTCGAGCTGGCGGTGGACCGTCTGACTGGCGGAGCCGGCGGTGTCTCTGGCCCGCTGTGCGGTCGCCGCGACCTGCGGGTGCGCGTCGAGCTGGCGGCGCACCGTGGCCTTGGCCTGGTCCGCGGTCTGGCGGGCCTTTTCGGTGGCGGTACCCGTCGTCGCGGCCACCTTCGGCCGCACCGACTCGGTCGCCGAGCTCACTCGGCGCCGGAGGTCCTGCGCCGTGCGCCCGGCCACCTTCTGCGGGCTGACGCGGTCGGAAAGCTCGTCGAGATCGTCGCCGAGCCGGGCCCGGGTCGCCTCGATGTCGGACCGGATCTCATCCGGACTCGTGCTGGTCACTGCCCACCTGGCCTTTCAGTCGGTATCTGCGCTGGTGAAGTCCGAGCCGTGCACGGGGAGAAGGAGGGGCTTACCTGCGTCGGCTCTGCGCCCACTGGACGTCCTCGCGCAGCGTCTCCACGGTCTGCGTCGGGGCCGGGTGGACCCTGCGAACGGTGGAGCGACCCTTCAGCGCCAGCACCGCGGCGACGGCGCCGAGCACGACGGTGACGATGAGAGCCGCCCAGCCCAGCGCCATCACCTCCCCGAGCCCGAACATGACGGCAAGCAGGGCGAACAGCAGCGCGAAGTACCCGGCGCCGCCGGCGCCGGCGAACATGCCGGCCCCCTTGCCGGCCTTCTTCGCCTCCTCGCGGACCTCCGCCTTCGCGAGGGCGACTTCCTGTCGGAACAGGGTGGAGATGTCCGTGACGACCTCGGAGACGAGCTGCCCGGTCGAACCGCGGCCCCCGGAGTGTCCTTCCCCGTCCTGGCGCGCGGTCGGCTGTCCGGCGCGGCTNCTGGTCGTGGGCGGGGCGGTCGTGGGCGGGGCGGCCGGGGNGCGCAGCACCTGGGTCGACTCGTCCGGCGCGGCCATGTCGACACCGCCCCGGTACGCGGTAATATCATTCGGGTACGGATCGGCAGTGACGTCCGGCTGTTGACGGTATGTGCTCGTCATGGGTTCTCCTCGCGGGTTCTCCTGGTGGGGCGTCCGCGTGGCGGCACCCGTGGAACATCGTGTGGTCTGCGGAATTCCCCACCTTGGGCCGCTTAACCGCGCCTCTCGTGAGGCCTGAAACGAATACCCGTCCTGATCCGTTCGGCCGCGCCCGCAGGGCGGTCGTCGGCGGTCTCCCCATCCCGATCGGCCTCATCATCGGATTCCGGTCGGTCCCAGGGGCGGCGCACGCCGACGGGGGAGGCCTCCGGATAGGTCTCGGGCGCGGTGGCGCCGGTCGCCTCGCGGGCCGCCTCGGCGTTGAGCAGCGCGCCGATGAGCACGACCGTGACGGCGTAGTACAGCCACAGCATGAGGATGACCACGCCGCCGAGCGCGCCGTAGGTCTTGTTGTAGTGGCCGAAGGCGCGCACGTAGAACGAGAACGCCACCGAGGCGACGATCAGCGCCACGGTCGCGACCACGGCCCCGATCGACGCCCACCGCCAGTTCGCCGGGGTGTGGGCCGGCCCGAAGCGGTAGAGCGTGGCGACCGCGGCCATCACGATCAGCGCCAGCACGAGCCACTGCACCACCGTGAGCACCACCCGGACCGTCCCGTCCGCCACATGGTGGGACAGCAGGGAGCCGCCGGCGGTGATGCCGCCGACGACCAGCACCGCGACGACCACCCCGCCGAGGCTCATCGCGACCGCGAGCGCCCGCAGCCGGACCGGCCCCCGCGTCTCCTCCTGTTCGAAGGCCACGGTCACGGCCTTGATCAGGTTCTGCGTGCCGGAGGAGACCGCCCAGAGCACCCCCGCGAGGCTCAGTAGCAGGCCCAGACCGAGCCCGGAGTGGTTCGTCGAGACGATGCCGTTCAGCCAGTCCCGCAGCACCGTGCTCGTCGACGGCGACAGCGAGTCGGACAGGTGGGCGATCTGGTCGCTCACCGTCTGGGGGCTGGCGACCAGGCCGTAGACGGTGAGCACCGCGATGGCGGCCGGAAAGATCGACAGGATCGCCCAGAACGCCACGCCGCTGGCGATCAGCGGGATCGACAGGATGCCGAGCTGTGACTTCACCCTTTTCGCGACGGAGAGCCAGCCTCGCGCCGGAACGGACGTCGGGCCGTGCTCGGGCGGATCGACCTCCCGCACCGGCCGACTGGTCCGGCGCCCGCGGTCGTCGTGGCGGTGCCCGAGGAGGGCGGACGGATTCATGACGATCTCCACTGCCGTCGTGACATGACGGCAGATGTACCCGTCCGACCCTGGTCAACCCACCTTGCGGGCCGGCCCCCGGGCGCCCGCCCCGGCGGGGTCCTCGGTCGGTGCGCTCCCGGGGTTCAGTCGGTGCGTTCCTGGGGGGAGGAGTGCTCCCAGTCGGCCAGGATGGTGCGGATGCCCGTGACCAGCAACAGCGGCCGGTCGAGCATCACGTGGTGACCGGCGAGCGGGATCTCGATCACCGGCGCCACCCGGCCGAGCAGGTTGTACATCTGCACCCCGATGTCCGGCGTCAGCAGGCCGTACTCGGCCCGGAACAGTGCGACCCGGCAGTGCACCTTGCGCAGCACCTCCGGGGAGGGCGTGCGGTTGCCGAACACCTTCGGGTCGAACTTCCATGTCCAGCCGCCCTGCACCGAGCCGATCGACCCACGGGCGATGTGGTCGATGATGAACGGCAGCGAGCTCGGCTGGTCCGGAACCGTGCGGAACCGGGCGAGGGCGTCGGTCGCGGTGGGGTAGACCCGCAGTGGCCCGAAGGCGGTCCGGTCGCGGGCGGCCCGCTCCTCCGGAGTGAACTCCTGGACGGGGGAGTCGACGACGACGATGCCGGCGACCCGGTCCGGGTACTCGGCGGCGGTCATGATCGTGACCCAGCCGCCCATGCTGTGGCCGATGATGATCGGCGGCGAGGTGATTCCGGCGTGGTCGATGACGCCGATGACCTCCGCCGCCCACGTGTTCAGCGTGTAGTCCTCGCGCCGGTCGCTGTCGCCGTGGCCGGACAGGTCCAGGGCGACGACCCGGTACTCGCTGGGGATCAGGGGGGCGATGTGGTCCCACCACCCCGCGTGGGCGGCGCCGCCGTGAACCAGGACGATCGCCGGCCGCCCGGCCGCACCCCAGCAGCGGTAGCTGATGGTGGCGCCGGCGACCTTGGTCTCGTGCCGCTGCGGTCGGCTGTCAAGGGCGGCCTCGAACCAGGCCGGTGCTTCGTCTTCCATCCCAGGTCTCTGCCGTTCGGGTCGTGGGGCGGGTGGCTCCGGTCGCCGGCCGGGCGGCCTGCGACGTGTCCCACCCTGATACAACACTGCTTGCCCGGAGTTCCGGCCCTTCCGGGGCAGGTTGTCGGATTGACGATGTGTCACCTGGCACGCTGCGACGGAGTTGTGACGCGCACGTGACCTCCCGAGGAGCGGCGTGGACCGGCAGTGATCGGTCGACGGCCGGTCAGGCGTGGCCAGGGCCGGCGATGTGCCCGGCCAGCACGAGGGTGCGCACACCGTCGGGCCAGCGCAGCGTCACGCCCGTTCCGGGTAGCAGGAGGCCGCGTCTGGCCGAGGTCGCGGGCCCGGTCGGATGCTGGCGTTCGCCGGCATCGGGCGCATCCGGTCGGTCGGCACATATCGGTCAGAACATGAAGGTGGAGTTGATGATCGCGCCACGCCGTGTGTACTCGATGACGCAGTCCTGGATGTCCAGCGGATGCGCGGGTATCACCCCGTCGATGACGTCCTCCTCGCNCAGGCCGTGCAGCGACAGTCCGAACCGGCAGACGTAGACCTTGCCGCCCTCTTTGATGAACGTCTCGATCTGGTGATTGATGTTGTGCTCACCCGGAAACGCGGAATCGCCGGTGTGCGGAAACCCCCGGGTCGCCATCGTGTTCATCGCGCCGGGCCCGTAGAAATAGAGCACGGACTCGAATCCTTTACGCAGGGCACGGGTGGCCTGCAGTATCGCGACGAAGCTGACCGACGACTCATGCGCGATCCCGTGGATGAGGGTGAGGTAGCACTCGCCGTCGCGGGCCTGGTAGTCTGGGAAGATCTTGGTTGATCCATAAAGGTTGCTACCCGGTGGAAGCGCCGGATGGGGAACCTCGTTGAGGCTCTGCCGATCGTTCTCCGTCAGCTCCATGAACGCTCCTCGATCGGGACCGGGACGTGACCACGCGGATCGCCTGTCGTCGGTCTAGCCGGAGCGCCGCCGGTCGTCGTCGACGACAAAACGCGGGACGGTACCGGCGGTCGGCACGTTCCGCGGAGATCCCCTCGATGCACGGGTTGCAGTCAAGCACCTCGCCGATTCCCGTGTGCGACGAACACGACGATCCGCGACGAAGCCCGCGCTTTCTGGTCCCGGTCTGGCCGCGGCGGACCAGGCGGCATTGCCCGTCGCCCTGATTGACTCTTTCTTTGCGACGATTGACCGGACTGGGGTGTTTTGCGCACCACCTGTCGGCACCAGGCCGAACCGGCGATGGTTCGCCGATTTTCGGGCGATTCGCGCCTTTGTGGCGGTCGAGGCCCGCCAGCCGGCGCCGTTGCGCCGCGGACCGCGGACCGCGGATCGCGGATCGCCCAGCAGCGCAACAGCGGACCGGGGATGCTGGTGGGATGCGATATGCCGTGCTTGCCGACCTTCATGGCCGGCCGGGGGCGCTGCGGCGGATTCTCGCCGCTGCCGCGGCGGCGGGCGCCGACGAGATCGTCTGCCTCGGTGACTACCTGGAGGCGAAGGTCCCGCGCCGCTTGCACGATCCCTCGCGGTTCTGGCCGCTGGAGCGGGTCGTCGACCCCGATCCGGCGCTGTGGGCGCGCCTCGCCGGCATCCGCCGGGTGCTGGGCAACCAGGAGCTGCGCATCCACGAGCTGCTGCGGCCCGAGCAGGTACCCGCCGACCTCGCCGCGCTGCTCGACGCGCCCGAGCGGGATCGTCTGCACGGCCTCGTGGGTCTGCACGGCCATCAGATCCGTTGGTCTACCGGCCGCGCCCAGCCCGCCGACGGCCCGGGCGAGCCGGTCGGGACGGCAGCCCACGGCGTCATGGACGGACGGGACCTGCTCGTGCCGGTCGCCGCCGACGTCCCCCGGGTGCCGGTCGTGGTGGTGGGGCACACCCACCAGGAGGCCATGTTCGAAATCGTCTGGTCGGACACCGCCCCCGACGGCGATGCGGCGGATGGCCCGGAGGCGGGGCTGGTGGGGCTGGTGGGGCTGGCGGCAGTCGTGCGGGCGCTGCCTCCCATCGAGCCCGGTCGGCCGGTCCCGGTGCCTCAACCGGTCCCGGTGCCTCAACTGGTCCCGGTGTTCCGGCCGGACCGCGGGGGCGGCCTCGCGGTCGTCGGCCCGGCAAGCGGACCATCACCCGTCCCCGGTCCGGGCGGCGCGGGTCCGGCCGGCACGGATTCCGCCGGTGTGGGTCCGGCCGGCGCTGCCACGCTGGTGGTCAACGTCGGGCCCGCCCGGGGCAAGCCGTCTCACTGGATGTTGTACGACACGGACCGTGGCGAGATCAGCTTCCAGCGGGCGGTTTGATAGCTAATCGTCCATTGTCAAGCACGTTGGGGCGTCGGAGGGCAAGAGTCGGATGTTAGAGACTTTGGTCCTGTCGCGTCCGACAGATGGGGGTCGTACACTTTCCCTTAGTCCCGGTGAAGTTCTGCACCTGCGTTCCCCCCGTACGCCAGGTGAGGTGGCTTCACCGGGACTTCTTGCGTGCGAGTGTGTGCGGAGCGTTCCCAACTCGGAGCGTTCCCAGGCCGGAGCGTTCGCCTCTGTCGGCGGTCGCGGGATGGCGCCGTGTCGCCGCCCACCCCCGCGGGGTGAATCCTGGCCCCCAGGTCCACGCGCCGACGCCCCCGTCCACGTCCGGCGACCACCGTCGGCGCGATCTCCCGGTGGTCGGCTGGCGCGCTGCCCGCCCCGCCGATCAGCCTCTCCCGGCGGATGTCCCCGACCGGGCGATCCCCGTCTCGCGGAGTGACACGTCACCGCGCCGGTCTGGCCAGGGGCCCCCGGTGAGTCAGGCCCGCCCCGCTCGCGACCGGTGGCGAGANGGTGACTGACTGCCACAACGGGTATCGGAGGCGCGACGATGCCCCGTGCGCCCGGCGGCGTTCCGGACCGTCGGCAGGGAGGGAGGGGGGCACCCACGACCGATCACCGTCCGTCCTGGAGTGCGTGTCGTCGGCGATGTGGATGAACGACCCGACGGACGGCGTCGCTTTGCCGACAGGTTCGGCTACGTTCGGATAGATGTGAGATGTTTCGTAGATAACCAGTGTGGGCCGTAGCTGCGCCGTCGACCGGGGTCGATAGCCTGTTTTGGGCATGTACTGACAAAGCTGGGCGTTACATCCGGACGAGTTGGAGGGGGCGCGGTCGCGTCGGCGGGAGGCCGGCGTAATCCGGGGCCGTGGGGTCGCGAGGGTCGCGGCCGCCAGGGGAGTTCCGCATCACGGCGATGCCGTCTCGCGGATGCCCGCGGACCCGACATTGCGGCTGGGCCGCGGTGCCGGGCGACCGGGGTCCGCGCATCGGCGTGTCACCGCGATACGGGGCATCCGGAGCAGTGCCCGCTCACACGGATAACTCGGAAGGCAGGGGTGTACAGGTGCATGTCCCCGCGGCGCGCATCGTCTTCTCACCGGAGGATCGCGCGGAGATCGCGTCGGCCACGATCGAGATCCTTTCCACCGGCGCGATGACCTTGGGTGCTCATACCGACGAATTCGAGGCGGCATTCGCCGCCGCTCACCGGGCCCCGTTCGCGGTGGCCGTGAGCAGCGGCACAGCCGCACTAGAGATCATTCTCCGAAGTCTGGACGTTCAGGGCGCGGACGTCGTCGTTCCCACCAACACATTCGCCGCGACGGCCTTCGCGGTACTCCGGGCCGGGGCCACCCCGGTCTTCGCGGATNTGAGTCCGGACACCTTCGCGTTGACCGTCCGTGACGTCGAGGCGGTCGTGACTCCCAACACCCGGGCCGTGGTGCTGGTGCACATCGGCGGACTGATCGCGCCGGATGTCGCCGAGCTGGCGGCGTTCTGCGCCGACCGGGGCCTCGCGCTCGTCGAGGACGCGGCGCACGCCCACGGCTGCCGCCACGGTGAGGGATACGCCGGCTCCTTCGGGGTGGCGGGCGCGTTCTCGTTCTATCCCACCAAGCTGATCACCAGTGGCGAAGGCGGGATGATCGTCACCGCCGACCCGGCCATCCACGAGGCCGCGCTGATCTACCGCGACCAGGGCAAGGCGGGCTTCCTCGGCAACACCCACATCAAGCAGGGCTACGCCTGGCGTCTCAGCGAGATGCACGCCGTCGCCGGCAAGGTNCATCTGCGCCACCTCGACGAGTTCCTGACGACCCGTGCCGCCGTGGCCGCCCGCTACGATGCCGCGCTCGACGCCCTCGACGGCGCCGGCCGCCTGCGGGTGCCCGCGGGCGACGTCTGCAACTACTACAAGTACATCGTGCTGCCCCGACCCGGCATCGACCGGGCGCGGCTGAAGAAGGAGCTCAAGGAGCGCTACGGGGTCTCGCTCAGCGGTGAGGTCTACGAGGCGCCGCTGCACCAGCAGCCCGTGTTCAGCGACTACGCGGGCCGCTCGCTGCCGGTCGCGGAGGACCTGTGCGCCCGGCACGTGTGCCTGCCGATCCATTCCGACATGACCGACGCGGAGGCTGACCACGTGGTCACCTCCTTCGCCGCCGCGCTGGCGAGCCTGGACCTGGACGGGTGAGCGTGAGCATGAAGATTGCCGTTACCGGAGGCTCGGGGTTCATCGGCAGCCACGTCGTGGACCGGCTCCTCGACGCCGGCCACGACGTCCTCTCCCTCGACGTCGACTCTCGCCCGAGCGACCCGCGGGCGACCAGCCGGCAGGTCGACGTGCTCGATCTGCCGGGGCTGACCGCGGCGCTGGCCGGGGTCGAGGCGGTGTTCCACGTCGCCGGGATGTCCAATGTGGACTTCGCCTACGCCGACCCGGCGCGCACGGTGCGTCTCAACGTCGAGGGCACCGGCAACGTCTGCGAGGCGGCCCGGCAGGCCGGCGTCGGGCGGGTGCTGTTCGCCAGCACCGTGTGGGTCTACGGCGCGGTCGGGGAACGGGCGGATCCGGCGCCGCTCACCGAGGACGCCGAGATCACCCTCGGGCGCGCCGGCCACGTCTACACCTCGACGAAGCTCGCCGCCGAGCTGCTGCTGCACAGCTACCAGCAGACCTACGGGCTGCCCTTCACGATCCTGCGCTACGGCATCCCCTACGGCCCCGGCATGCGCGACGAGCTGGTGCTGGCCCGGTTCGTCCGCAAGGCGCTCGACGGCGAGTCGCTCACCGTCGCCGGCGACGGGCAGCAGTTCCGCAACTACGTGTTCGTCCGCGACCTCGCCGATGCCCACGTGCTGGCGCTGCGGCCCGAGGCGGAGAACGCCACCATCGCCCTGGAGGGCGCCGAGGCGGTCAGTGTGCTGGAGATGGCGCAGGCGGTGTGCCGCCACTTCCCCGGCACGGCGATCGAGCACGTGCCGGCCCGGCCGGGCGACTTCCGGGGCCGGGAGGTGTCGGCGCAGCGGGCGCTGGAGCTGCTGGGCTGGCGACCGACCACCCCGTTCACGGACGGGGTACGGCAGTACATCGAGTGGTACCTGGCAAACCGACGGCCCCCGGCGCAGGCCGTCCAGCCCGTCGACGACCTAGACGTCTCCGCGGCGTCCTCGGAGTAACCATGGCGCAGATCGGCGGTATCACGGTGAGCGGACCATCCGACAACGGCGATCCGGCGGCGACCGTCGCCCCCCCGACCCGACCCTCCACGGAGGGTCGGCCGGCGGGGGTGGCCTCGGCGGTCGGGCGTCCCGGCGACGACAAGGCGCCCGACCGCGGCGGACCGGTGATCAACGGCCTCGCGGTGGAGGAGGCCGCGGCCGCGGCCCTGCTCGCCGGGGCTGGGGCACGACAGCCGGCGACTCGTCGCGGATCGGCGCTGCTGCTGTCCGGCTCGCTGGGCATGGGGCACGACGTCATGGCCGAGGCGTGCGGGGCGTCGCTGGCGCGGCGCGGGTTCACCGCCCGGACCGCCGACAGCCTGCGCATGCTCGGCGGGCGCAACGGCTCCCGTGGGGAGAAGGTCTTCCGCGGGATGATCGCCGTGCCGGGCCTCTACGACGCCGTGCACTTCTCCCAGATGCGCACCGGCGGCCGGTTGGCCCTGGCGATCGAGCGGGCGTCGAGCCGCTACGTCGTCCCGGCGCTGCGCCAGGAGCTCACCGAGCAGCCGACCGATCTCGTCATCTCCATCTTCGCCACCGGCGCCGCGGCGACCAGCCGGGTCAAGCCGGAGTTCCCCGGCCTGGTCACCGCGGTGTTCTCCACCGACTGTTGCGTGCACCGGCTGTGGGTGCACGACAACACCGACCTGTACCTGGTCACCTCGCAGACTGCCGCTCGCTACGTGCGGCGGTTCGCGCCGGGTGCGCTCGTCTCGGTCGTGCCCACCCCCGTGCGCGAGCCGTTCTACGACCCGCCCACCCAGGAGGAGGCGCGCGCGGCGCTCGGCATCCCGGCCGACGCCCCGTGTGTGCTGCTGATGTCCGGCTCCTGGGGGCTCGGGCCGCTGGTCGAGGGTGCCGCGGCGATGGCCGCGGCGGGGATCTACGTGCTCGCGGTGGCCGGGCGGAACAAGCCGCTGGCGGCGCGGCTGACCGCCCTGGCCGAGCGGCAGCACAAGGTCATCCCGTTCGGCTTCACCGACCGCATCCCGGCGCTGATGGCCGCCAGCGACCTGGTCGTCACCTCCTCCGGGGACACCTGCAGCGAGGCGCGGGTGATCGGCCGGGACCTGCTGCTCATCGACGTCGTGCCGGGGCACGGCCGGGACAACCTGCAGAAGGAGCTTGAACGCGGGCATGCCGAGGTCACCAACACCGACCCGGTGTCGCTGACCCGCTCCGCGCTCNCCTGCCTCGACCGGGTCAAGCCCCCCTCGGACCGGGTGGCGATCGGGCCGCAGGCGTGGGAGCAGGCGTTCGGCTCGGCGCTGGCGCAGATCGGCTTCGGTGCCCACTGGTGATTCGGTGCCCACTGGTGAGACGCGTCGGCGGTGGGACGCAGCGGCGTCGGGCGGGCGCGCGTCCGGCCCGGGACGTTCCACGCGGCCCCCGGTGTTGACTCGGTCAGAGGTTGTCATCTCGGGTGTGGGCCCGGAGTGGCGGGGGACGAGTGAGGCGGCCAGCGCATGGGCAGGGGCAGGGTCAGGGGGATCCCGGCATGAACGGCGGGATCCGGACGCGAACGACGGCACGCCCGTGACCAGGATGGCGCGCGTATGAGCAAGGCGTTGGCGCTCGGCCTGCCCACCGCGATGGTGTCGGCCGCGCTGTACGGGGTCGCGCCGCTGGTGCAGGCGCGGGCCGCCCGGCGCGAGGAGGAGAGTTCCGGCCTGGGGCTGGGACTGCTGGCCCGGCTGGTGCTGCGCCCGTTGTGGCTGCTCGGGCTCGCCGTCGAGGCGGCCTCGTTCCTGCTGGAGGTCTACGCCCTCTCGGTCGCGCCGGTGGCGATGGTCGCCCCGGTGATGGCCCTCGATATGATCATCTTCACGTTACTGGCCCAGCGGGTGCTCGGTGAACGGATCAGCCTGACGGGCTGGCTGGGCGTCGGCTCGATGGTCGCCGGGGTCGGCCTGCTCGCCTACGCCTTCGCGCGCCGTGCCGAGGTCGGCAGCGCGGCCAGCACGGACGTCCTGCTGGCCTTCCTCGTCCTCGGCCTGATCTTCGCGCTGGTGTGCGCGTTCCTTGCGAACGTCGCCGCCGCCCGGAACATGATCGCCGGCGCGGCGTTCGGATTCGGCGCGGCCGCCGGCGTCTGCTATGCGATCGCCACCCTCGCGACCCGTCAGATCGGCCTGGCGGTCAACGATCGCCGCGAGGGCCAGTCCGCGCTGGCCGACCTGCTCACCACCCCGACGCCGTACGTCCTCGTGCTGTTCTCCGTGCTGGCGCTCGGTCTGCAGCAGCGCGGGCTGCAGGGCCGGGCGGCGGTGATCGCCTTCCCCGTGACCAGCGGGGTGTCCGCCTTCCTGCCGGTCACCCTGGGGCTGACGCTGTTCGGCGAGCCGGCCCCGGACGGCGCCCATCGGGTGGCGTTCATCGTCGCGATGGTGATGGTGGCCGCCGGCATCGCCGCCCTCGGGCGCGACCGGATGGCGGCCAACCGTTCCGTGGACGAGCTGGAGGGCGCCGCGGCGCGCCCCGACGGGCCGGATCCAGGCCGCCCGGATCGGGCCCGGCCGGATTCGAAGCGGGCTGATTCCGACCGGCTGGACCCGGAGCGGCTGGACCCGGAGCGGGTGGACCTGGAACGCGTGGACCTGGAACGCGTGGACCTGGAACGGGTCGATCCGAGGC
The DNA here is from genome assembly GCF_001414035.1 of Frankia sp. ACN1ag. NCBI lineage: Bacteria > Bacillati > Actinomycetota > Actinomycetes > Frankiales > Frankiaceae > Frankia > Frankia sp. ACN1ag. The sequence goes on from NZ_LJPA01000012.1 coordinate 152,766, forward strand.
GCTCCGAGCGGGTGGACTCCGACCTCGGGCGGCGTTCTCGCCACGGCGACGACCCGTGGAACCCACCGGGCCGGGGAGACGGCGGGCCTGGCGCCGCGCTGCGGGAACTCGGCTGACCCGCAGGGGCGCCTGGCCGGGGCGACGAACTGTCACCAACGGCGCGGACCGGCACGGTCGTTAACGCTGATGGCATGAGCCCAAACTTATAGTGACGCCGCATGTGCTTTCGGTGAGATAGTCGAGGTGGCCGGCCGCCCGGGTTCACCCCCCGATCGCCCGGGCGCCCGGCCGTCTCCCGCCCGCGGCAACCTATGCCCGCTCAGGGTAGCCGCGGGACGGGCCGGAGCATCGCGGGATGCAGCACCGTGGCGTCGCCCCGGCGGTACAGCTCCGCGGGCCGGCCGCCGTCCCGGGTCGTGAAGCGCCCGGTCGGGACGAGGAAGTCCGCGGTCCCGGTCACCTTGCGGTGGAAGTTGCGGGGGTCCAGCCGCGAGCTCCAGACCAGCTCGTAGATCCGGCGCAGCTCCGCCACCGTGAACTCGCCTTCGCAGAAGGCCGTCGCCACCGCGCTGTACTCGATCTTCGCTCGGGCGCGTTCCAGCCCGTCCGCGAGGATCGCCGCATGGTCGAAGGCCAGCCCGGACCCGCCGCCAGCGGTCGAGACCGGCTCCCATCGGCTCGCGGCGGCGTCCGTGCCGGCGATCGGCGTGCGCGACTGTGGCGCGAGCGCCAGGAACGCCACCGTGACGACCCGCCCGCGGGGATCGCGATCCGGCGCGCCGTAGGTCGCGAGCTGTTCGAGATGCGCCGGCGGGTGGCGTAGCCCGGTCTCCTCGGCGAGCTCCCGCACGGCCGCCTCGGCCAGATCCTCCCCCGGCCGGACGAAGCCGCCCGGCAGGGCCCAGCGGTCCCGGTAGGGCTCGATCCCGCGGCGCACCAGCAGCACCTGGAGCTGCTCCTCGCGGACTGTCAGCAGGACCAGATCGACGCTGAGCGCGACCGGCACGACGTCCGGCGGCAGCCTGCCCGCTGCGCCGCCGCCGTTGGCGTGGGCGGTCGTGGCGGCGGATGACTCCAGTGGGGACGGCATGCGGGGAACCATACTCGTCAGGTTGACGAGAACTGCGATCCCGGTTTATCGTCATGTCGACGATAAAGAGAGGACCTTCTCATGGCGGACATCAGCCGGGCGCCGTTCCTGTGCCACCTGCGGGGCACCCCCACCGCGTACATCCGCCACCAGCGCGGCACGGCCGTCGCCCACGAGGGTGTCGGCCTGGTCTTCTGGTATCGGCCGCGCACTGCGGTGATCAGTGAGGTGCCGGTCGACGACCGGGAGCTCGCGGTGCTCTTCCACGCGCGGACCGCCGACTTCCAGGACGTCGCGGTGCAGGCCACCGTCACCTACCGGATCGCCGACCCGGTGCTGGCCGCCACCCGCCTCGACTTCGGTATCGACCCCGAGCTCGGCACCTGGCGGGAGAAGCCCCTCGACCAGCTCGCCGGGATGATCAATGAGTCTGCCCAGCAGTACGCCTCGGACCTGCTCGCGCGCACGTCGCTCACCACCGCCCTCGCCGAGGGGGTGCCGGTCATCCGGGCGCGGGTGACCGACGGCCTGCGCGCAGATGCCCGCCTGGTCCAGACGGGGGTGAGTGTGGTCGGGGTGCGGGTGGTCGCCGTCCGCCCGTCGCCGGACGTGGAGAAGGCGCTGCGCACGCCCACCCGTGAACAGATCCAGACCGAGGCCGACCGGGCCACCTACGGCCGCCGCGCGCTCGCAGTCGAGCAGGAGCGGCGCATCGCCGAGAACGAGCTGCAGAGCAAGATCGAGCTGGCCGTGCGAGAGGAGCGGCTCGTGACCCAGGAGGGCGCCAACGAGCAGCGCCGGATGACCGAGCAGGCGGCGGCGGCGCGCATCGCCGCCGCAGCGGAGGCGGAGCGGGCCGAGACGGCCGCCCGCTCGCAGGCCGAGCGGGTTCGGGTGGAGGCGGCGGCGCGGGCCGAGGCCGTGCGTCTGGTCGGGCAGGCTGAGGCCGACGCCGAGGCGGCCCGGGTCGCCGCGGTCACCGGTCTGGACACCTCGGCGGTGGTCGCGTTGGCGGTGCGGGACCTGGCTGACCATCTGCCCGCGATCGGGGCGCTCACCATCACCCCCGACGTGGTCACCGAGGCGGTCGCCCGGTTCGCCCGCGCCGGCACCCCTCGGTGAGCCTCGCCCCGCGCGCGGTGCTCGTGCACCGACGCACCGAGTACGCCGAATTGCTGGACCGGCACGGCACCCGCGGCCAGGCCGCGTTCTTCCTGGCCACCCGCGGGCGGGAGCTGGCCGAGGTGCAGGCCGCCCACGATGCCGCCGAGGCGGCCCGTCGGTCGGTCGCCGCGGCGATCCCGCCGCACTGGCGTCGCGGCGAGGTGGAGCGGTCCGACCTCGACCGGTTCCTGTTCGCTCCGGATGACGTGGTCGTCTGCGTCGGACAGGACGGGCTCGTCGCGAACGTCGCGAAGTACCTCGACGGCCAGCTCGTCCTGGGGATCAACGTCGAACCGACCCGCACGCCGGGTGTCCTGGTCCGGCACGCCCCGGGAGAGGCCGCCGCCCTGCTGCGCGCCGTCGAGGGATCGCCTGCGGACCCCGCCCGGGGGCTTGGTCGCCTGCTGCGCGAACTGACCATGGTCGAGGCCCGCTCCGACGACGGCCAGCGCCTCGTCGCGCTCAACGAGGTCTACGCCGGCCACCCCGGCCACCAGACCGCCCGGTACCGGTTGCGGGTTCCCGGCGGGGGCGCCCCGGTGACCGAGCGGCAGGCGTCATCCGGGCTGCTCGTCGGCACCGGCACCGGTGCGACGGGCTGGTGCCGCTCGGTGTGGGCGCAGCGGCGCAGCGAGCTTTCGCTCCCGGCGCCGACCGCCGGCGCGCTGGTCTGGTTCGTCCGCGAGGCATGGCCGTCACCGGCCACGGGCACCACCTGCACCGAGGGCCGCCTCGCCGGGCCGGCGCGGCTGGAGATCCTGGTGGAGGCCGATCGGATGGTCGTGTTCGGCGACGGCATCGAGACGGACACGATCGAGCTGTCCTGGGGGCAGCAGCTCACCGTCGGCGTGGCCGATCGTCGCCTACGCCTCGCCTAGCACGCACCTCGACGACGGTGCACCTCGACGACGGTGCGCCCCGACTGTCAGCCGCGGCGGCGAGCCCGGCGGCCTGGCCGGGAGGTCCAGGGGCGGCCAGGCCGGCGGACTGCGCCGGTCGCGGACGGGCCGGCCGGCGGACGACGCCGCCCGCCGGGCCTGGGCCGGCCCATCACACGCCGAAGCGTTCGAGAGCCTTGCGTACCCGGAGGTTCGCCTGCGCAAAGGTGATCTTCCCGTCCACGTACGCCGACAGTGCCGCGCGCCGAACACGTTCGACGCGCTGATCTTTCATCGGGGTGTTGAGCAGGTTGGTCGTGGCGGTGGCCACGGCAATCACCTCCCAGTGGCAGGGGAACAGGATGGTGCTACGCGTATGGATCTCGGAAGCCATGCCCGCAACCAGGGATCCGTCGGGGAAGCCGAATGCCCGGCGGATCCTGAGGTGGACCGACCGTGATCAGGCGTGAGGGAGTGCCCGGGGTGCGGGCGGGATGCGCCGTCCTCAGCTAGGACGGCGACGGGATGGCGGCTCCGCCGGCCACCGAGCCTGCCCGAGGCCCCCCCGCCGGCGGGCGACAACACGCGGCAGTGAGGACTGAGGCCGTACGCGCGGCCTGGTGGCCGCCGGGGTCGAGCGCCGCCAGCGACGCGGCCACCCGGACCGTGGCGTCGCGGTGCTGTACGCGGGTAGCCGTACCGTCAAATATGATCACAACGACTGCCCTCCTCCGCGTTGGGCGGGCATTCGCAGCCCGCGTGGCCCGTCCAGTGGGCGAAGGTGGCCGAGCGTCGTCCCATGCCGCCACGGCGCCGGGAGCGTCCGGTCCGCCTGCCCACCCTGCGCGATGGACGCCGCGGACGTCGTGCCCCGGAAATGCCACGACCACAACGGGACGAACACTTGAACAACGAGGACCGACTGAACATCTACAAGAGTGCGCGACCGGGGGGCGTTGCGCAAGAGCCAACCGGCATGTCGAGCGGCCGCCACCGCGCCGTCATGACAGGAACCTCGACCCGGTCGGGGTGGGAACGTCGACGTTGATCGGATCGTTCCGCCCCCTCCATCGGCGGCCGTTCCCGGCCCAGCGATCCCCCACCGGCCCGGGCGCATCCGGTGGAGGCGTCCGGGCCGGACCTGGCGCTGTCGGGCGCGGGGGGAGCGCAGGCTCGGACCAGGGCGGGTCAGGCCTGGCGGACCCGGGTTCGGTCGAACTCGCCGTCCCGCGCGCCGGCCAGGAAGGCGTCCCACTCGGCCGCGGAGAAGGCGAGCACGGGACCGCTGGGGTTCTTCGAGTCACGCACCACGATGCCCTCGCCCAGGGGAGCGACCTCCACGCACATGCCCCCCGCTCCGTTGCTGTAGCTGCTCTTGCGCCAGGCCAGCTCGGCGGGACCGCCCCGATCGGGCTTCGCAAATCTGGTCATTTGAGTTCCTTTGCGACGGAAATTATCATCTGTCTGGATTCTTCTGGCCGCAGGGCGGCGGCCAGAAGGTGATTCATCTTCAACTTATAGCGCCGGACTTCGGCGGCACGCTCGATGTAAAGGCTGCCGGCCGCCTCTTCTATATAGACCACTTCGTGGTCTTCCGAATCGGGGAATCCGAGTATGGAAAACGCGCTGCCCAGGCCGGCGTGTGCGCCGACCGCGAACGGCAGGACCTGGATTGTCACATTCGGGAGTTCGGACCGTTTGGCGAGGAAATCGAGCTGATCGCGCATGACCGCCCGACCGCCGATCTCCCGGCGAAGCACCGCCTCGTCCAGAATCACCCAGAGCCGGGGATGGTCGGGGGCGGTGAGCCGACGCTGCCGGTCCATCCGCAAGGCAATCTTGCGCTCGACCTCCTCCTCGTCGGCCTCCGGGTCATCGGCCCGGATGACCTGCCGGGCGTAGTCTCCGGTCTGGAGCAGCCCATGGACGAGCTGGGACTCGTACACCTGGATCGACGCCGCGTCACCCTCCAGGCCGATGTAGATCTCGAACCAGGCCGGGACGACATCGTGGTAGGAGTGCCACCAGCCGTGCCGGCGGGACTCCCGGGCCAACGCCATCAGGGCGTCGCGCTGCTCACCCTCCGTAACACCGTACAGGTTGAGCAGGTCCGACACGTCGCGGGTGCGTACCGGCACCCGCCCGTTCTCCATCCGGCTGACCTTCGAGACCGAGCAGCGCAGCAGTTGGCACACCTCGTCGACCGAGACGTCCGCCGCCTCTCTCAGACGCCGTAACTCGGCGCCCAGCCGCCGACGCCGCACAGTCGGACCGCCGCTTGTGGCCATCGCTAGTCCTTCGGTCTGCTCGGAGTGATGGGTGCATCCTGCCACTGGATCGCCACTCCTCATACACAGTGCACTGCTATGGGTAGCGGAACTCTTACAGAAGCTCATGCAGACGGTCGAGGCAGGAGCCATGCCGCGAGTCTTGGTTTACTTTGAGTGGCGAGCACAACCCGCTGGGTGAGAACTTGGTACGGTGAGGAATCACGGGGAGTAGTCGATGGCGATCGCGCGGGGTCCGAGGCGTCGATCCGGCGACCATGCCTGGACGACCGGCCGGGCGGCGTCGGTCCTGCTGCACGCCCCCACCCCTGCGTCCACCCCTGCCACCCCGTCCATCCCCGCCACCCCGTCCGTTCGGGACTTTCGGGCGGCCACGCCCATGGCGTGGCCCGCCATCGCGAGGGCTGTGGCTTCGCGGCCGGCGATCAGGCGGTCCACCGCCACGCGGTCGGCGGCGACCAGACGGTCGACGACCACGTGGGATGTCGGCGCGCTGGCCGGCGGCGGTGAGGGCGGACGTCGACCGCCGGCTCCGGGCGGGTGGGCGTCGAGCCCCGCCCGGAGCCGGCCAGCCCACCATCGCGGGTCGGATCGACGCCTCCCCGGGCGTGACCGCGCACCGTGGACAGCTCCACGGTTCTCATTATTCGGTAATTGGCTGAAAGGCGTGACAATGGCGACTCGCCGATTCCAGGTCTACGACGGCGATGGCGAACTGGTGGCCACCTTCCTGGAGTGGGAGGCGGCGCACTCCTGGGCGCACCGTCGCGNCGGCGAAGCAGGGACCCGAAATCCTGTTCAGGTCGAGGATCGGGTTGAGCGGCGGACCTGGACGATCGAGGCCGATCAATGCCGGCTCACGGTGTGGCGGCGCCGCGTGGAGTACGGATACTGCGGCCGGCCGGAGGCGCGTCCCGTCGCTGCCGGCCGTAAGCACGTCTACGTCTCCTGAACGGGCCTGGCGGTCGCGATGCCGGGGTGTTCGGCGCTGGCGGCGGTCTCCTGGCCGTCGGCGGCGTAGGCCGGCTGCCGGACGCCCGCGCGCAGGGCCTCGAAGATGGCCACGCCCTGCCCGACGAGTCCGCTGGCGATCTCACCGATGCCCTCGGCGCCGTTGAGCACCGTGACGTTCGCGCCCGCCAGCCCCGAGGCTGCCTGCCGGACGATCTCCGGAAGCTGGTCGATGAGCATCCGGTCGAGTGCAACCCGGTTGTGCGACGCGGCGGCCTCCGCCTGGATCCTCATCTTCTCGGCCTCGGCGAGGGCGAGGACGCGGACCCGCTCGGCCTCCGCCTCCGCGGGCTTGACGACCTCGGTGACGAGCTGCTGCTGGCGCAACTGAGCCTCGCGTTCGGCCAGCTCGGTCCGCNCCGCGGTCACCGCCACCTCCGCCTGGGCCTGCGCAAGCGGCCCGGCCTGTGCGGCCTCGGCCTGGGCTCGGTCGATCTCCGCTCGGTACTGGGCCTGGACGATGGAGGTCTGCCGGGCGTACTCCGCCTGCGCCCGCTGCGAGCGCTGCTCGGCCTCGGCGGCGGCCTGGTTGGCCTCGGCCTGGGCGATCTGCGCCTGGCGCTGGATGGCGGCGTTGTGCGGCGCCGCGATCGCCGCGATGTAGCCGAGTCTGCCGTCGTCGATGGACTGGATCTGCAACGCGTCGACGGTCAGCCCGATCCGGGCCATCTCCGCCTTGGACCCGTCGAGTACCTCGGTGGCGAGCTTCTGCCGGTCGCGGATGATCTCCTCGACCGTCATCGAGCCGATGATCGAACGCAGGTGGCCGGAGAAGATCCGCCCGGTCAGCACGNCCATCTGGCCCTGGTCGGACAGGAAGCGCTGGCCGGCGTTGACGATACTCTCGCTGTCGTTGCCCACCTTGAAGGCGATCACGGCGCGGACGTTCAGGGAGATGCCCTGGTAGGTGACGCACGTCTCCGTGACCTCGGCCTCGCACATCGCCAGGGTCAGGAAGCGCACCTTGCGGAAGAACGGCAGAATAAATCCGCCGTGACCGGTGACCACCTTGAAAGGCATCCCACCGCGGTTCTTCCCACCCGAGATCAGCATCGCCTGGTCGGGTGCGGGGACTCGGTAACCAAACACGCCGCGAACCTTTCGTCAGAGATCGCCGCCGAAGACGGCGGCGGGATCCAGCCACGGCACCACCTCGACGGTCCGAGGCCCGCGCGTCCCGATGACCAGCACGGATGCGCCCTTGGGTAGCGGAGTGTCGGACAGCGCGAGGAAAGTTTCGATTCCGCCGCGGACCCGCACCACCACCTCGCCCGGCCCGGCGTCACCCCGGGTGCCCACGATGAGCGCGCCGACGCGGCCGATGACGGACGGATCGCCCACCATCCTCGAACCTCCTCCTCGCACGCGGCGGGCGCGGAAGGCCATGGCTGAACGGTCGTTGCAGGCGAGAAGAGACTACAAGTCGCCATCCTTGGGATCAGGGGCTTGTCGCTGTCGACTTCTGTATTGACCAAACGCTGATCGTCTGGAGCAGCCCGATCGGCGCTGGCCGCATATTCGCCCGCCCCGCGGACCGTCCCCGCGCCGCCTCGCGGACCGTCCCCGCGCCGCCTCGCGGACCGTCCCCGCGCCGCCTCGCGGACCGTCCCCTCCTCGTCACACGACCGTTCCCGAGCCGGCTTCCTGACCTGCTCGGCCCCTTCCTGTCCGCTCCCTCCGCTCAGCCGCTGTTCGCCGGATTGGCCAGTCCTGGCGCCGGCCGGGCCGGCCCGAACCGACGCAGGTAGGCGGTCGGCGTGAGGCCCGTGCGTCGGCGCAGCGCTACCCGCAGACTCGTGGCGGTCCCGAGGCCACTGGCCCGGGCCACGAGATCGAGGCGATGTTCTCCGCGTTCGAGCAGCCGGCAGGCCAAGGCGACCCGTTCGGCGGTCAGCCACGCCAGTGGAGTGACGCCGAGCTCGGCGCGGAACCGACGGTGCAGCGTGGCCGGGCTGACCGCGGCCTGGCTGGCCAGGTCGGCGATCGCCACAGGTCGGTCGAGCCGCTGGCGGGCCCAGTCCAGCAGCGGCGCGAGGGAGGTGTCGGGCACGATCGGTACGGGCCGTTCGATGAACTGCCGCTGCCCGCCGTCGCGGTGCGCTGCGTAGACCAGCCGTCGGCTGACCATATTCGCAACCTCGGCTCCATGATCACGGCGGATGAGGTGCAGCCCGAGGTCGAGGGCGGCGGCGCTGCCCGCGGCCGTGCACACGTCGCCGTCGTCGACGAACAGCACATCAGGTTCGAGCCGTACCTCGGGGTAACGGCGGGTGAACAGGTCGGCCCACCGCCAGTGGGTCGTGGCCCGGCGATCATCGAGCACCCCTGCGGCGGCGAGGGTGAACGTCCCCGTGCAGAAGCTGACCAGGCGGGCCCCGCGGTCGCCGGCCGCCCGGATCGCGGCCAGCACCGACGGTGGCGGGGCGACGAGCGGATCCGGGCGGTTCGGCACGATGACCGTGTCGGCTGCGGACACCGCGTCGAGCCCGGCGACGCCGGACAGGGTGAACAGTCCGCCGTGCATGCGGATCTGCGGGGTAGGCGCGCAGAGCGTGCAGTCGTACCAGGGCCGGTCGAGCTCGGGGCGGCGCAGCCCGAACAACTCGGTGGCGACACCGAGCTCGAAGGGATTCGACCCGTCATCCACGATCACCGCGATCCGATGCGTTGGCGCGCGATCCGGTTGCGAGGATCCATGCGACATGTGCGATTCCTAGCGCTCGTCTATCTCTTTGTCGGGCGGGAGCATTCACGCATGACCGCCGAGCCAGTCTCCGGGCCCGACCGCCGCTCCGCACCCGCCGCCACCTCCGCACCCGCCGCCACCCCCGCGTCCGCCGGCTCCGCGCACGCTGTCCCTGAAGCAGCGGCTGCCGAGCCTCCGCGAGGTGCCTGGGCGAATCCGGTTGATCTCAAGGCCGCTTTCGACAGCTTCGAGGCGCTGTGGAGTCCCCGCATCGTCGCCCGGGTGAACGATTACGACATCCGCATCGCCAAGGTCGCCGGCGAGCATGTCTGGCACACGCACTCCGATACTGACGAGCTTTTCCTCGTGCTCGCGGGCACTCTGCACGTCGCCGTGCGCGACGAGCCTGGTAAAGGGGAGCGAGTCATCATCCTGAACCGGGGGGAGATCTTCGTCGTCCCGCGCGGTGTGGAGCACCGTCCCGCATCTCCGGCCGGCGCGTCGATTCTCCTGGTCGAACCGAGAGGCACCCTGTCCGTGGGGGACCGCCATGACCTGTTGCCCGACCACGTCGAGGCGACTACGGGGCATGCCCTCGCCTGAATCGTTCTCACGAGCGGTCCGATCCCGGCGCGAGCGGACCGGCGCCGGGGAATACCACGCCGGACTCGTACGCGGCGACGACGAGCTGCGCCCGATCGCGCGCCCCAAGCTTGGTCAGTAAGCGGCTGACATGCGTCTTGACGGTTGTGACGCCGACGAACAGCCGCCTGGCGATCTCGGAGTTCGACAGTCCCGCTGCAACCTGGATGAGCACCTCGCGCTCCCGCTCCGTCAGCCGGGTCAGCTCTTCGCCCCGGGCTGCGGGCCGCTGCGGCCGCTGGGCGAACTCGACGATGAGCCGCCGGGTGACGCTCGGGGTCAGCAGCGCGTCGCCGGCGGCCACGATCCTGATCGCGGCCAGGAGGTCCTCCGGGCGCGTGTCCTTGAGGACGAATCCGCTGGCGCCGCCACGCAGGGCCGCGAAGACATGTTCATCCTGATCGAAGGTCGTCACCACGAGGACGCGTGTCGCGGCAGTGCCAGGGTCCGCAGCAATGATCCGCATCGCCTCCAGGCCATCCATAATCGGCATACGGATGTCCATGAGAACGACGTCCGGGCGCAGGTGCCTGGCCAACCGCACCGCCTGGGCGCCGGTCCCGGCCTCCGCGATCACCGTGAGATCGGGAGCGGACTCGACCAGCGCCCGGAAACCGGCGCGCACCAGAGCCTCGTCGTCGGCGATGAGGACCCGGACGCGACCGTCGCCCGCCGACAACGGGCGGGATCCATAGTCGGAATCAGCGCGGTTACGGAGCCCATCATGGCTCTCCGCCGGTGTGGAGCCATCGGCTGTCACCATCATCAGCCTGTGTCCTGCCCGACGGGGCGTGGCCGGACAGGCACTGGCGGGAGCTCACAAGACCGATCCGCGATCATGGTGGCGGGTGAGACGGGAAACCGGGCCACGACCGCGAATCCCCCTCGTTCCTGGGGGCCCGCACTGAGCGTGCCGGCGAAGAGTTCCGCTCGCTCGTACATCCCGACCAGGCCCAGCCCGGGTCCTGATCCTCTGCCCGGCTCGGGTCGCCGCGAGGTTGGGCCAGGCGGCTCATCAGCCGGGTCGTGGCGCGCCTGATCGCTCCGGCGATCTGCCGGCGTCTCGTCGCTGTGATGATGCTCTGGGCCGCCCGGTGGGGGATGGCCGTCATCAACGATGCTCACGACCAGTTCCCGCGGCCCGTCGTGCACACTGACCTGGGCCTCGGCGGCGTTGGCATGCCGGACCACGTTCGTCAGTGCTTCTTGGACGATGCGGNACACCGAGGTCTCCAGGACCGGTAGATAGCAGCGCTCGGTGCCTGTGCGCCGGTATGACGTGCGGAACCCAGGTCGCTGCAGCCCGGCGACCAGATGGCCCAGGTCTGCGAGCTTCGGTTCGGTGACCCTGGCTGGCTCGTCAGCGCTGGCCTGTTCGCCAGCTCGCGCTGACTCGGTGCGCTCGGGGCGCCCGCCCGACGGGACCGCCTCATGCGCCCGGCCCGAGACCCCGGCAGGCTCCGCCTGCGGTCGCGTTGTCAGCGTCGCGTCCGATCGAACCGATGGCTCCCGGATCTCCTGGCGGGTACTGCGTAGGACGCGGCGCACCTCGTCGAGAGCCGAGCGGCTCGTCGTCTCGATCACGCTCAGTGCCTCGCGCGCCTCGCGTGGGTCCTCGAGCAGCCGGGCGACTCCGGAGCGGACCGCGATCAGGCTCAGAGTGTGCGACACGACATCGTGGACGTCTCGAGCGACGCGAAGCCGCTCTTCGGCGCGGATCCGGCGCTCCCGCTCCGTGGCCTCTCGGCGTGCCTCCAGCGCCAGCCGGGACCGGTAGCGGCGGCGGGTGCGGAAGGCATCGCCGACCAGCCAGGCCGCTGCGGCGATGAGTGCCTGGACCAGATCCTGTTCCTGATCGGGGTACAGCCGCATGGCGACGGCGGCGGAGACCGCAATCGCTGCGACCGCCGCGGTGGTCGCGGCCAGTGACATCCGTCTGGGGTGGTGATCGGCGACGGTGAGGACGGCAACGCCGAGCGCTGGCCCGGCGTTGCTGACCAACGGCGTGAAGCGGACCCCTGCGAACGCGGCCGTGCAGAGAACCGCGGTGACGCCGGCGAGCACCGGAAGCGGCCAGCGTCGGGCCGCGATCAGCGGCGCGGCGGCGAGTGCTCCGAACAGAAGGATGTGCGCGGTTGAGCCGTAGGCGTCAGCCCCAGGCGCGACCGTCGGAGTCAATGCGGCCGGCACACTGAACAGGGCGAAGGAAGCGAGGACAACCGCGACGTCGACGGCGCCTGGGCCAGCATTTCGGCCGGCCGTCCGCCGCCACCCGGCGGCGCTCTGGCGGCTTGCTGTTCTCGCCGCCTTGGCCGTGCCGCTGCTCTACCTGTGTTGGCGGGCTGGGGTGCAGGTGCTGGCCGGACTGGACCCGAACTTCACGGTGAATGCGTGGGGCGGCCCCAGCTACGCGGGGGCGATGGCCTGCCACTACCTCGATCTCGCCGTCATCGGTGCGGTCGTCGCGGGGCTGCTCGATCGAGCCCTGCTGCCGGTTCCAGGAGGCCGCGCGTAGCCCCTGGTAGGGCGGACTGGTTCTGGTACTGTGGGCGCAGTCATAGATGATCTTTTTGAGGAGGTGGGACCCATGTCCGCGGTATCAGGGTGGGCGTACTCCTCCCGCGATCACATGTGGTTCGACCGGGCCTGGTGATCGGGAGGGCGCCCTTTGGTGTCCCGAAAGGCTTCCCGTGTCGTCAATTCCCTTGCCCCTTCCGCCGTCTCCATCGTTGCCCCATGTCGTTCGTCGGCTGCGTGCCGCAGGTTGCGTCTTCGCCGAGGACGAAGCCCGACTGCTTGTGGGCGCCGCCCGGACTGCCGCTGAGCTCGCCGCGATGGTCGACTGCCGGGTCGCCGGCAAGCCCTTGGAACACATCCTCGGCTGGGTGCAGTTCTGCGGACTGAAGATCGCGGTCGAGGCCGGCGTGTTCGTGCCCCGGCGCCGCACCGAGTTCCTCGTCCGGCAGGCCCTCGACCAGGCCGGTGGCCGGCCCGGCGAGGTCGTGGTCGACCTGTGCTGTGGATCCGGTGCAGTGGCGGCAGCGTTGCTCGCAGCTCTACCTGACGCTGAGGTGCACGCCGCCGACATCGAGCCCGCCGCAGTGCGCTGCGCTCGGCGCAACGTCGTCGCCGGCGGAGGTCTGGTGCACGAGGGTGACCTGTTCGCCGCGCTCCCCAGGTCATTGCGGGGACGCGTGGACCTCCTGGTGGTCAACGCGCCGTATGTCCCGACCGACGCGATCGGCCTGATGCCGCCCGAGGCGCGGGAGCACGAGCCCCGGNTGTCTCTCGACGGTGGAAAGGACGGTCTCGACGTGCTGCGTCGGGTTGTCGCCGTCGCGCCGTCCTGGCTCGCCCCAGGCGGCAGCTTGTTGCTCGAGACCAGCGCACAGCAGGCGCCGTCGCTCGTCGACGCGGTCGCCCGCGCCGGGCTGATCGGCCGGATCGCCATATCCGACGAGTTGGTAGCCACCGTGATCATCGCTGTCTCTCTGGCCGGAGACGCGGCGACGTCGGACCGTGGGTGAGGCTGTTCACCCCCGAGGATGAAGCGCCCCTGGTGGAGAGACCGGCGGTAGTCGTCCTCCGACGCACGTTCGGGCGGGCTTTCCCCGCTTGTACCAAGCGCTGTGATCGTGGCGCGGGGTCGGGAGTGGTCAGCCCGGTGAGGTGGCGCCGGCGGGGCGGGCGGGGGCGTGGTGGGGCGGGCGGGGGCCGCGACCGGCGGTGGTCAGGCGGCTGCCGAGCCAACCGGCAGCGGCGGCGGCCGGCCACAGACGAGTGGCTGCGTTGCGGGCGCGGATGCCGGTCCAGGTGGTGGGGATGAGCAGGTGAGCCGCCTGATCGACGCCGCGCTGGCGTGGCTCGACGAGACGGCGGTGGCGTGCCTCGTAGCGGCGCAGGGCCGAGCGGTGATCGTCGGGGGTTGCGGCCAGTTCCTCGGCGAGTGCGAATGCCCCGGCCATCGCCAGGGAGGAGCCGTCGCCGAACAGAGACACGCAGGAGGCCGCGTCGCCGACGAGCGTGATCCGACCCGTCGACCAGGCGGGTACGTCCACCCGGCTCACCGCGTCGAAGTAGAGGTCCTCGCTGGCCTGCGCCCGCGCCAGCAACTCCGCCGTCCGCCATGATCCGGCTGCGTAGGCGCCGGCAAGCAGGGTGCGGTGCTGGTCGATGTCACGATGGTTGAAGTCCGCCAGATCCGGGCGGCGGAAGGCGAAAAACGCGATCGGCCCGGAGGCCGAGGGGTGTAGGGCGACGGCCCGGCCCGGGGTGTTGTGCATGACCACCTCACGCCGGTGCTCGATCGGCCCGTTGAACGGCACCGTGGCGATGTAGAGGCCCAGGTGACGGACGAAGTTCGCGTCTGGCCCGAAGGCGAGCCGGCGCACTGCCGAATGGAGGCCGTCGGCGCCGATGACCAGGTCGAATCGGCGGGAGCGACCGTGGTCGAAGGTCACGTCGACGCCGTGTTCGTCCTGCGCCAGACCGGCGATCGAGTCGCCGAACACGAACTCCGCGTGCTCCGCACTCGCCGCCTGCAGGATCGTTGCGAGCGCGCCGCGAGGAAGCTCGACGTCGCCGCCGCCGGTCGCGCGCGCGAGCGCGCGCAGGTTGACACGGCCGACGCTGCGGCCGGCCGCGTCCACGAACCGCATCCCCGTCACGTTGGTGGCGGCGGCCCGCAGCCGGGCGAGCACCCCCATCCGCTCTGCCACCCGGAGGGCCGGGCCGCGCACGTCCACCGGGCTGCCGCTGGTCCGCTGCCACAGCCCGCGCTCGACTACCGTCGGCCGGAAGCCGTGCCATGACAGCCAGTACGCGAGCGTCGTACCGGCGATGCCGGCGCCGGAGACGAGCACCGTCCGGTTGCCCATACGTCCTCCGCGGGTGGGGTCGAGGCCGATCGAACCGTCAGCGTATGACCAGATTTCAAATCTGGTCAAAAGTTGAATGCGCGGTGTGATGAACGTTGACCAGCTCTCGAAAGCGGTCATACGGTCGTCGCGTGAGCCCGACAGCCGGCCGGTCCCGGGACCCGTCGCGCGGGCGGGAGCGCGCCACGCGCATCCTCGACGCCGCCGAGGATCTGCTGCTGCGTCACGGAGCGCGGCGGGTGACCGTCGAGGACGTCGCGGTCGGCGCCAACATCGGCAAGGGCACGGTCTACCTGCACTGGGAGACGCGGGAGAAGCTGTTCGCCGCCGTCTTCGACCGGGCGGTGGCCCGAGCGATGTCCGAGCTGCTCGTCGCGATGCGCACCCGGCCGAGTACCTGCCTGCCGCACCAGTTCGCCCACGACTACTTNCTCGCCGTCATGCACCGTCCGCTGCTGCGCGGGCTGCTGCTGGCCGACCCGGAGCTGCTCGGCCGGCTGGCCCGCCAGCACGACCCCGCCTGGGACGAACGCCACCACCTGGTGTCCGAACGGTACTTCCGGCTGCTCGCCGAGTACGGCGTGCTCCGTGCCGAACTCGGGGCCGACGAGGTCGCCTATGCGTTCCAGGCGACGTTCGAGGGTTTCGTGCGGGCCGAGGGCGAGCTGGTCGGTGGCGAGAGCGCGTCGCCGCGGGCCGCCGCCCAGCCCGCGGTCGCCACCCTCGAACGGCGGGCGGACCTGCTCGCCCGGACCGTCGAGCTCGCGTTCGAGAACAGCCGCCCGGTCACGGCCGACGAACTGCGTTCGCTCGCCGCCGACGTCGTGGACCTGTTCACCGACCTCGTCGACCGCCGCGGGTTCGCCGACCTCGTCGACCTCGTCGACCGCGCCGAGCTCGGCGCCCCCGCCGCGTCCTGACCGTCCAAGCCGGGCGTCCCCTTTCCCCGCCGGACGTCCGGCGGGGAAAGGAAGGTCAGGGCAGGGTGTCGTAGCTGTAGAAGGCCGAGATGTCGAGGACGCCGCCCGGGGTGTCCGGCTTGCTGGCCGGGGCGAACGGGGAGACGAGCGGGTCGTCGATCCGGTGGCCGAGCAGGGTCGGCGGGGCCGTCATGTCCGGCTGGTACTGGCGGCCGTTGCGGCTCATCCAGCCCTCCCAGAGCCGGTCGACGTTGCAGTGGTGGACGAAGAACACCGGGTCGTTCGGGGACGATGCCGGGGCCATGTCCCCGCCGACCCACAGGTGGACCTGGTTGTGCAGGCCGGGGCCGGTGAAGCCCTCCAGCCGGTTACGGAAGCCGCGAGACGAGACGTCGAAGGGCGGCCGGTCGTAGTCGGCGAGGCTCGGGTCGGCACGCGTGTTGTAGGCCGCGCGGACGTCGCTGGTGCGAGGCAGCCGCGGCGAGCCGAACGGCGCGTTCTGGCCGAACCTGCGGGCGAGGCCGCGCTCGGTGACCTGGCGCAGCGCGCCGCTGGAGTTGGTCGCGATCCGCACCCGGAAACTCGTCGGGTCGGCACGGTCGAAGGCGAACGCGCCGCCGCGCACGGGGCTGCCCTGGCCGCCGAACCCGTCCGGGGTGTCCCGCCACAGCGCCGAGGCGGCCGGGTTCGCCACCCCGTCCGGCGCGGGCGGGGTGCCGTCGAGCGCCCAGTCCCAGTAGGGCAGGCCGAAGTCCGGGTCACCGAGAACCCGTTGCAGGTGTGCCTCCAGCCATCGGAGCATCACCCGGTGCCAGGGCAGGAAGACCGGCCCGCGGTGCGCGGCGTTGCGGGTTCCGGCGTCACCGCCCGGTGGCACCGCGGTGTTCATCGCGAGGACGTGCCAGATGACGAACAGGTCGTAGGTGTACACGGGGCGGGCGCGCCCGGAGATGCCGAACCGGTCCGTGGTCAGCGTCGTGGGCTCGTGCTTGAGCAGCTTGACGCCGCGGATGTAGTCGGCTCGCGCCTTGTCGTCGTGGAGGATGTCCCGGCGGACCGCGGCCATCTCACCGCCCTCCCGAGGTCTCGTCGCCGTGGATGCGGCCGTCGCCGTCGCCGTCGCCGTCGCCGTGATCGTGGCTGTGCTGGCCGTCGTGGCCGTGCTGGCCGTCGTGGCCGTCTCCGGGCGTCGGGTGCGGGGAGAACTCGTCGGGGAAGGTGCGGATGAGCACCCGCACCAGGTCCACCAGCGAGGGGAGCTGGTAGGCGGGCAGGCCGTGGCAGTGCGCCGAGCCGTCGTTCGACAGCCCGATGTGCACATTCAACGGCTGCCCGTCGACGGTGATCTCGTAGGTGGTCGTGATGACGACGTGATGGCCGTCGAAGTCGTCCTCGCGCACGCTGCGCGCCGGACCGGCGTGATCATGATCGGGTTGCGGGAGTCCGGCCAGGTAGGTCGCGAGGAAGGCCGGTTGGGTGGGGTCGGCGATGTCCGGTTGCATGAAGGTTCCCCCGAGGTCTGATGGCTGCCGCGATGTGAGGTGCGACGATGTGGCCGCAGCATCTACCGGCAGTGAGGGATTCGCAACCAACTGTCGCCTAGGCGTCGCCCTCCGACGCGGGAAATGGGCGGGAGAAGGGATGACAGCGGCAGTCAGGCGGGTTGCCGCATCGTGGCGGCTGTGCATCGTGATGGCTGTGCCGAAGCAGGGTTGACGGTTTCGGCGATGCGGCGGAGCCTTTGTCTGCGCCGAGTTTCGCCCTTGCCGGGCGGGCCGCCCTCGTCGGCTGCTTGCCGCCGGGGTGTCCGCATCCGCGGGTCCGCCTGCGGGCCCGGCTGGTCTGGAGGAAGCCTGATGTCGCGAACGGTCCTGCTGCCGAACGCAGACCATCCGATCACCGTCGAGCCGACCCGCGGCCGGGTGGTCGTCCGGATCGGCGGGCGGGTGGTCGCGGACTCGCACGACTCCCGCACCCTGCGCGAGGCCAGCTACCCGCCGGTGCAGTACATCCCGATCGCCGACGTCGACCAGAGCGTGCTGCGCCGCAGCGAGACCACCAGCTACTGCCCGTACAAGGGCGACGCGAGCTACTACAGCGTCGAGACCTCGGACGGCACGACGCTCGGCGATGTCATCTGGACCTACGAGAACCCCTACCCGGCCGTCGTCGACATCGCCGGCCGGGTCGCCTTCTACGCCGACCGCGCGGAGATCACCGTTCCCGACGCCGCTGCGTGAACCCGGCGGCGCAGCACCCCTTCCGGCTCCGTTTCGGCTGGGGCCGGGAGGATCTCGACGTCCTCGCCGCCCCCGGCGGCATTGTCGTGATCGTCGATGTGCTGCGGTTCTCGACGGCGGTCTCGGTCGCGGTCGGTCGGGGCGCGCGGGTCTGGCCGTGCCGGTGGCGCGATGAGGACGCGGCGCGGCGGGCCGCCGAGCTGGGCGCGGTTCTCGCCGTGCCGGGCCGCGATGATCCCGCCGCCCACTGGTCGCTGTCGCCGGCGGACCTGGCGGCTATCCCCGCCGGCACCCGGCTGCTCCTGCCCTCCCCCAACGGCTCGGCCCTGTCCGCGGCTGCCGCGCTCGGTCCCGCGACGCCTGTCGCCGGCTGCCCGCGCAACGCGGCCGCGGTCGGCCGCCTGGCGGCCGACCGGCTGGCCGACGGCGGGACCGTGGCCGTCATCGCGGCCGGCGAGCGCTGGCCCGATCCGTCCGGGGCGTCGCACGCCGGCCCCCTCCGCCCGGCGGTCGAGGATCTGCTCGGCGCCGGCGCGGTCCTCGCCCGGATCCTCGAGGCGGGGTCCCTGGAACGTGCGGCGGTCGCCCCGGAGGCGCGCGCCGCCATCGCCGCGTTCCGCGCCGCCGAGGCCGATCTGGCCGGCGAGCTGCGCTGCTCGGCGTCCGGCCGGGAGCTGCTCGCGTTGGGCTGGGACGACGACGTGGCCTGCGCGGCCGACCTCGACGCCGACGCCGCCGTTCCCGTCCTCGACGCCGACGGCGCCTACACCGGCGCGCTCGAGTTGTCCTCCTGACCTCGGGCGAACCGGTCGAGTGCGTTGCGCAGCCGGCGGCCCAGGGCGTCGCTGCCGGTGTGGCCGGAGTCGGTGATCGGGACGAGTTCGGCGTCCGGCCAGGCGCGGGCCAGCTCCCAGGCGACGAGGAACGGGCCGCCCAGGTCGTGGCGGCCGTGGATCAGCACACCCGGGATGCCGGCGAGCCGACCGGCGTCGCGGAGCAGCACGCCTTCGTCCAGCCAGGCCCCGTGCGCGAAGTAGTGCGAGCAGATCCGCGCCAGCGCGAGCCGCGCCCGCTGCGGGCGGCCGCCGTACGCGCCCGGCTGCCCGTTCGACTCCAGTGAGATGACCGCGTCCTCCCAGGCGCACCACTCGTCGGCGGCCCGCCGACGCACCGCCGGGTCGGGGTCCGCGAGCAGACGTGCGTAGCCGGCGACGATGCCGTCGCCGTCGCCGTCGCCGTCGGCGGGCGGCAGCCCGTTTCGGAACCGTTCCCACTCCTCGGGGAAGTACCGGGCCACGCCTCGGTAGAGCCAGTCGATGTCGCGGCGGCGGGTCATCGTCACGGCCGCGAGGACGATCTCCGACACCCGGTGCGGGTGGCGCTCGGCGTAGGCCAGGGCGAGCGTCGAACCCCAGGAGGCGCCGTACAGCAGCCACCGGTCGATCCCGAGGTGCTCGCGGAGCAGCTCCATGTCGGCCAGCAGATGGTGGGTGGTGTTGTGCCGCAGGTCGGTGTCATGGTCGGCGGCATGCGGGGTGCTGCGACCGCAGCCGCGCTGATCGAACAGGACGACCCGGTAGCGCTCCGGGTCGAACCAGCGGCGCGCCCCCGGCGAGCAGCCCGAGCCCGGCCCGCCGTGGACGACGAGCGCCGGCCTGCCGGCCGGGTTGCCGCAGACCTCCCAGTAGACGAGGTTGCCGTCGCCGACGTCGAGCATCCCGGCGTCGTACGGCTCGATCGGCGGATACTGCGGTCCCATCAGCCGATCCTGACCTACTGGTCACGTGGAGCGTGCCCTGACCAGGCGGGAGGTGCTGCCGCTGGGCTACCAGGACGCCGGCGGGCGGACATCGGAACGGGAGGCGGAGCCGGCCGGCCTGCTCACCGCCGGCGGCCGCTGGTACCTGGTGGCCTGGTGCCGCCTGCGGCGCGCCCCCCGCGGTTTCCGGCTCGACCGGATCCGCGGCGCCGCTCCGACCGGGCAGGCGGCCCCCCGGCGGGAGCTCGCCGACCTGCTCGGCTCGGCCGCCACGGGCGCGGTCACCCCCGACGCCCTGGACAGCCTCGCCCCCTGATCCAGCGGCGGACCGGCAGTGGGCCAGCGGTGCGCTAGAGGTTCTGGCCGCCGGACAGTTCGATGCGGGTGCCGTTGGCCCAACCGAAGCCGTCGGCGAGGATCAGTGGCACGGCCGCGCCGATGTCCTCGGCCTCGCCCACGCGGCCCAGCGGAATGGCGCTCGCGACCGCCTCGTTGAGCCGGGCGTTGTCCCGGAGCCGGCCGCCGCCGAAGTCGGTGGCGATCGCCCCGGGCACGAGCACGTTGACTCGGATGCCCCGCTCGCCGAGCTCCTTGGCCTGGTACCTGGTCAGGACCTCGATCGCGCCCTTCGCGGCGGCGTAGGCGGAGGTGCCCGGATGGGTGAAGCGGGCCAGGCCGGAGGACACGTTGAGGATGCGTCCGCCGTCGGCCAGCAGCGGCAGCAGCGTCTGCGTCAGGAAGAACGGCGCCTTCACGTGAATCCGGAACAACTCGTCGAACTGCTCCTCGGTCGTCTCCGTGAACGGCGCGTAGAGGCCGATTCCGGCGTTGTTGACGAGGTAGTCGATGCGCTCGGCGCCGAGGCCGGCGAGCGTCGTGCGGACGTCGGCCGCGAACCGGGCGAAGCCGGCGCTGTCGCCCACGTCGAGCTGCAGCGCCGCCGCGGGCACCCCCTGCTCCTCGAGCTCCGCCACGAGCCGATCGGCCTCGTCCTTGCGGCTGTTGTAGGTGCCGATGACGCCTACCCCGGCGCGGGCGAGGTGCGTGGCCATGCTGCGCCCGAGGCCGCGGCTCGCGCCGGTGATCAGAGCGATTCTGTTGTCGGACATGATTCCTCCCGTGACACGCCAGTGGTGCTCGCATTTCACCCTGACACCTCCGCCGGCTGTCAGCGGCGTCTCGGTCATCCCCGGATCGCGAGTCCGGGGATAGTCCGGCCGCCCGCGGTCATGATGGAGATGTCTGATGGGCCGTGGGCGCACGGCCGCGTGGAAGCCGGTCGAATGGAACCGCGGAGGGATCGCCGTGCAGCGCCAGGAGCTGGGTGTCTTCCTTCGTCACCGGCGGGAGCTGCTGCGGCCGTCGGATGTCGGGCTGGTCGCCGGCGGTCGGCGACGGGCGCCCGGGCTTCGCCGCGACGAGGTCGCCGTGCTCGCAGACATGTCGACGGACTACTACGAGCGGATCGAGCAGGGCCGCGGGCCGCGGCCGTCACCGTCGATGCTCGGTGCGATCGCGCGGGCGCTGCGCCTCACGCTGGACGAGCGCGACCACATCTACCTGCTGGCCGGCCACGAAGCCCCGCCGCGGCACTGCTCGCTCGGCTACGCCGACGCCGGCCTGATGTGCGTGCTGGACGCACTCGCGCCCACCGTGCCGGCGCTCATCTCGGATGACCTCGCCAACGTCGTGGCGCAGAACCCGCTGAACGTCGCGCTGCTCGGCCCGATCGCCCGCGCGCCGGGCCGGGGACGCAACTTCCTGTGGCGCTGGTTCACCGACGGTGAGCTGCGCGCACGATACCTGGCCGACCAGCACGACACCCTCGGCCGCGAGCACGTCGCCGACCTGCGCGTGACGCTGGGCCGGCGGCACGAGGACGAAGCAGTCCGTTCCCTCGTCGCCGAGCTCTCGGCGGCCAGCGCGGAGTTCCGCGAGGTGTGGGCCCGTCAGGAGGTGGCGGTGCGGCGGACCACCCGTAAGGTGCTGATCCATCCCGAGGTCGGCCGGCTCGAGCTGGAGTGCGACGCGGTGGTCAGCCCGCCATCGGGCCAGCGGCTGGTCCTGTTCCGCCCGCAGCCCGGCTCGGGGGCGGGTGAACGCCTGGAGATGCTCGCCGTCCTTGGCACCCAGACCTTCCTCGAACCCAGCCGTTCGCACTGACCTCCGGCCCCGCCCGCCGGGACGCAACGGCTCGCCGGTGCTCCGGGCCGCAGATGTCGCCCCGCAGCCGACGCGAGTCCCTCAGCGTCCTCGCCGTCAGGCCGGAACGAGGCCGTGCAGCGCCGCCCACCGGCCGACCTCCTCCCGGCGCAGCGCCGTGGCCAGCAGCTCGGGGAATCTGTCCGGGGTGCAGGCGAAGGCCGGCGCGCCGAGCTGCGCGCAGGTTGCCGCGAGTTGGTGGTCGTAGGCGGGGGCGCCGTCGTCGGACAGCGCCAGCAGCACGATGACGGCCACCCCGGAATCGACGAGCCCACGCAGCCGGGCGATCAACGACGACTGGTCGCCGCCCTCGATGAGATCGCTGATCAGGATGAGGACGGTGTCGGTGGGCCGGCGCACGAGACTCGCGCCGTAGCCGACCGCGCGGTCGATGTCGGTGCCGCCGCCGAGCTGGACCCCGAAGAGCACGTCGACGGGGTCGTCGAGGGAGTCGGTCAGGTCCACCACCGACGTGTCGAAGACGACCAGCCGGGTGCGCAGGGACCTGATACTGGCCAACGACGCGCCGAGCACCCCGGCGTAGACGACCGACGAGGCCATCGACCCGCTCTGGTCGATGAGCAGNATGACGTCGCGCAGCGCCGCCACGCGCCGGGCCCGCTGGTAGCCGATCAACCGGTCGACGATGACGGTGCGCTGCTCGGGCTGGTAGTTGCGCAGATTGGCGAGGATCGTCCGGTTCCAGTCGACGTCGGGCAGCCGCGGGGTGCGGGCGCGTTCGCCGCGGTTCAGCGCGCCGGACACCGCCGAGCGCAGCGACTGCGCCAACCGCCGCTCGATGTCCTCGACGACCGTGCGCACCACCATCCGCGCGGTCTCCCGGGTGCGCTCGGGCAGCGCCGAACGCAACGACAGCAGCGTGCCCACCAGGTGCACATCCGGTTCGGCCGCCGCCAGCAGCTCGGGCTCCATCAGCAGCCGAGCGAGCCCCAGCCGTTGGACGGCGTCGTGCTGGAGCACCTGCACCACCGACGACGGGAAGTAGTCGCGGATGTCGCCGAGCCAGCGGGTCACCGTCGGCGCCGATCCGCCGAGCCCCGCCGAGCGCCGCCGCCCACGACCGCCACCGGCCTTGCCGCCGTCGCCGTCGCCGTCGGCGTCGGCGTCGTAGAGCGCGCCCAGGGCGGCGTCGATGTCCATGTCCCGCGTCGACAGCGTCCGCGCCGGGTCGAACGCGGGCGCCGCCGGGGCGCCCAGGACCAGCCGCCACCGCCGCAGCCGTTCCTCCTCCGCCGTCTCGCCGGCGGACCGCGCCGGCCCCGGACCGTCGACGGCTGTGGTCGTGTGGTCAGGCATCGGAGAATTCCTCCTCCGCGCGGGCAGGCGCGGTGTGGGCAGGCCCTGTGGCGTCAGGCCCTGTGCGGTCAGATCGGGTGCGGTCAGATCGGGTGCGGGCCGGTGTGGTGCGGGCCGGTGTGGTGTCGGCCGGCGTGAGGCCGGCGGCAGGTGCCGTGCCGGCAGGACCGAGCAAGGCGGTGAGGGCGGGCAACACGGCCGCGACCCGGTCGAGGTCCCAGGCCGGGCCGTCACCGGCAGGGACCGCGCCGGCCGGCGGGATGGCCCGGGCCGGGTTCCCCGCCCGACTGCCTCCCGGGCGCGCGGCGTCCGCCTGGTCTGTCGCGGCGCCGCCCGGCGGGCCGGCGGTCGGCCGGGGCAGACCGGAGCGGACCCGTTCGCCGATCAGGCGACGGTCCGGACCGGTGAAGTCGGCGAACGTGCGGCGCAGGGGCGCCAGCACGACCGTGAAGGCGTCCCCGTCGAGGTCGGCCAACCAGGTGTCGACGAGCGACAGCATCGCGGGGTCGCGGGCCAGCACCGCGCCGGACCGGCCGAGGAAGCCCGCGAGCCAGCGCGCGGCGTCTGCGGGGGCGCCGCCGGCCGTGGACAGCGCCCGCGCCAGCCTGGTCGCCACCTCCGCGGCCGCAAGTCCGCCGGCGTCGGACAGGATGCGGGTACACCGCCCGGCGACCAGTGGGTTACCGCCGGCCGTGGCGGCGGCGACGCCCACCGCCGTGTGCCACCGGGCGATGTGTTCGGGGTCGGCGACGAGCCCGAAGGCGGTGTCCGCGGTGTCGATGGCGGCGACCATGGCGTCCGCGGCGTCGTCGTCGAGGCTTGCGCAGGCCGGCGGCAACCCCGCGCAGATGCGGATCATCAGGCTCGTCGTCAGCCCGACGACCAGGCCGGTGTCGGTGCCGCGCACGTCGCCGTAACGGTGGACCCGTGCCAGCGGCGCCAGCGCCAGCATCAGGTGGGCGACGTCGCCGGTCGTGGCCGCGCGCTGTTCCAGCCCCGCGCGCACCGCCTCGAGCGCGGCGGGCAGGTCCGCGAGGACCACCTGCTCGAACAGCCGGGTGATGGCGGCGAGGTCGGGCGCGTCCCGGGTGCGTCCGGCGACGACGTCGCCCGCGGCGTCCTCGACGGTCGCGCCGTGCCTGGCGGCCGCGACGAGCGCCAGCGCGAACGTCGGCTTCCAGCAGAGTGTCCAACCCTCGGCGAACGTGCCGGTGCTGCTGGTCGCGGTGGGGGTACCCCAGTCGACGTCGAGCAGGCGCAGCCGGTGCAGCAGGGCGCTGCGCTCCCGGTCGAGCTCGCGGCGCAGGTCCAGGCGCAGCGGCTTCTCCACCGTGGTGGGCGCGAGCCGCAGTCTTTTCTGCGCGCGGGCGACGTCGGCGGCCAGCGGCACGGTGGGCACGTCGGGGCCGACGGCGCCGACGATGTCACCGACGACGAGCTGTTCGCGGACGACGGCCAGCGGCACCGGGTCACCGGCGCAGAGTCCGGCCAGCACCGCGTCGGTCAGCTCGGTAAGCCCTGGGACGGCTCGCTCGCGCACCGCGGCGAGGGCCTCGGCCAGCCGCACGGTCTCCACCACCGAGGCCGTCGAGGCGGGCAGGTCGGCGGCGCGCAGGAGCGCCGCGACGCGGGCGACCCACCGGGCGCCGACCTGATCGGGCGCGGTCCACAGGTGGTGGTACCAGCCCGGTGACGTGACGCCGGCGCCGTAGCCGGCCTCGGCGCTCAGCAGCGCGTGCGTCCACGGCACCCACGTCGTGGCGGTGCGCACCGGCCGGACGCCGCGCAGCAGCTCACGGTCTGCCGCGACGGTGATCCGGCCCGTCCGGCCGGTCAGCGCCGGGACGTGCCACGCACCGCAGAGCACGGCGACCCGCGCGGCGGCGTCGGCGCCGGTGCTGGCCGCGCGGATCTCCAGGCGCATGTGCGCCTCCCGTAGTTCCTCGCGTCGAGCGTGCGCCCCCCGAGGCGCATCCGAACCGGACTGGTGTTCGGGATCGCGCAGCGCCGCCATGGACTCGGCCACGGCGGCGAACAGCTCCAGCGCCGGGGAACGGCCGCCCGCGCCGGCCGCCGACGTGCTCGCCGGTCGGCGGTGCTCGACGAGGTCCTCCCAGAACCGTTCCGGGTCGTCGTGGCCGGCGGCGAACGCCAACCAGCCGAGCGGGTCGGCCGCCAGCTCCGGGACCGCCGCGTCGCCTGCTTCCGCCGCGTCGCCTGCTTCCGCCGCGTCGACTGATCCCGCCGCGTCGCCTGCTTCCGCCGCGTCATCGCAAGGGCCGGTCTCGGCGTCGCGCCGGCGCAGCGCCAGGTCGTGACCGAAGGGCAGGTCGATGAACCGGGTGGGCACGCCCGCCGCACGGCCGTGCAGCAGGGCCTGCCACTCGGGGGAGAACTCGGCGAAGGGCCAGAAGGCGGCGTCCCGCGGCTCGTCGACGGCGTAGGCGGTCAGCGCCACGGGTGGGGTGAGTGCGCCGACGTGGATGAGCGCGCTGTCCCCCTCGGGCGGTCCCTCGACGAGGATGAGGTCCGGATCGAGCTCGGCGAGCGCTGCTCGCACCGCCCGCGCCGAACCGGGGCCGTGGTGGCGTACTCCCAGAACGGTGACGGGCATCAGGCGCCGCCGAAGACGCTCGTGTCGTCGTCCAGGTCACGGCAGGCCCGGTACAGGTCCGACCAGCCCTTCCGGTCCCGGACCACACCTTCGAGGTACTCGCGCCAGGCCACGGGGTCCGCCGAGGGATCCTTGATCACCGCGCCGATGAGCCCGGCGGCGACGTCCTCGGCCCGCAGCCGGCCGTCGCCGAAGTGGGTGGCCAGCGTCATTCCCCCGGTGATCACGCTGATCGCCTCGGCGGTGGACAGGGTGGCGGTCGGGATCTTCAGCGTGGTGCGCCCGTCGCTGGTGACGCCGGCGCGCAGCTCCCGGAAGATCTTCACGACGCGGCGCACCTCGCTCGCGGCCGGCGGTTCGTCCGGCAGCGCCAGCGCTCGGCCGAGGTCGGCGACCCGCTTGGTGACGATCTCCACCTCGGCGTCCTCGCTGGCGGGCAGCGGCAGCACGACGGTGTTGAACCGGCGGCGCAGCGCCGAGGACATCTCGTTGACGCCGCGGTCACGGTCGTTGGCGGTGGCGATCACGGCGAACCCGGCGACGGCCTGCACCTCGCTGGCCAGCTCGGGAACGGGCAGGGTCTTCTCCGACAGCACGGTGATGAGTGCGTCCTGTACCTCGGCGCCCATCCGGGTGAGCTCCTCGACCCGGGCGATCGATCCGCGGGTCATCGCACGCATCACCGGTGAGGGCACCAGCGCGTCGGGGGAGGGCCCCTCGGCGATCAGGCGGGCGTAGTTCCAGCCATAGCGGACGGCGTCCTCGGAGGTGCCGGCGGTGCCCTGCACGACGAGGGTCGAATCGCCGCTGACCGCCGCGGCGAGGTGTTCGGACAGCCAGGTCTTGGCGGTGCCGGGGCTGCCGAGCAGCAGCAGCGCCCGGTCGGTGGCGAGGGTGGCGACCGCGACCTCGACGAGGCGCCGGGAGCCGATGTACTTCGGGGAAATGACCGTCCCGTCGTCGAGCACGCCGCCGAGTAGGTAGGTGACGACCGCCCACGGCGACAGCCGCCAGGACGGCGGGCGCGTCCTGGTGTCGGCAGCGGCGAGCGCGGCGAGTTCGCCGGCGTACGCCTGCTCTGCGTGTGGACGCAGCAGCGGCGCGCCGCCCGCCGGGGGAACGGTGTCGGGCGCGGCGGGGCTGGTGGACGGGGGCGCCAGGGTCACGAGGGGCCTTCCTGGGGGAGAGGGACCGGGCCGGCCGGCCCGGTGCCGGCGGGGGGTGGGTTGGTCAGCGCGGCGCGCAGCCGCCGTCGGGCGCCGAGGATCGTGCTCAGCCGGGTGCGTCCGTCGAGATCCAGGTACTTCGGCCGATCCGGGTCGGGATCGCCGAGATCGGTGTCGGGATGCAGCGCCCAGGCCATGGGTCCGATGAGCTCACGCAGGCGGTAGTCGTCGGAGTAGCCCCTGGCGGACAGGGCGGTGAGCGCGGTCCACACCGCCCGGGAGAACGGCTCGGACCACGGGCCGGGCACCGCGGTCAACAGCGTCGTGATCCGCTCGACCGGCGTGTCCCGCCACCGCCCGTCCCGGTCTCGGGCGGCTGACCCGTCTGGGTGGTAGGAGTCGAGCCTCAGCTCGCGCAGCGTGTGCGTGAGGGCCTGCGTGCGGGCGGGCTCGGCCAGGCACGCGATGAGCTGCCCCTGACCCACCCGCCCGACGCGGGGGAGGAACGCCGCGACCCAGCCGGGATCGCCATGGCGCAGGACGGCGGGAAGCAGCCCGTCGCTCAGCAGCTCGCTCACTGGACGGGTCGTGCCCGGCAGGTCGGCCACGGCGTCGAGGAACTCCTCGGGGGTCAGCCCGGTGCGGCGCGTCCACACGGTCGGATCGACGCGGGCGAGTTCGGCCACGAACATGATCTCGCCGGCCGTCGCCGTGCTGAGGTGCGAGTGGGCCGGAACCGTGTCGCTGATGCCGTCGCGCCGCATCTCGTCGGTGCACTCTGCGGGCAGGACGATCTCAAGATGGTGGCGCCGGCTCAGGCCGTCGCGCCGTGCTGTGATCATTCCTTCGGTGCGCGCCTCGGCGCGTGCCTGCAAGCCGGCGCCGGGCAGCAGCAGAGCGATCTCGATCGCAGCCTGCCGGACGTCGGGGCGCCGGTCGTCCAGGGCGTGTTCGAGCAGGTCGACGTCCCAGGGACCGAGACCGACGCGCAGTGCCTCGCAGAAGGCGAGGCGTTGCGCGGCGCTGGCCGCGTCGAAGGCGGCGAAGGCGGGACCGTCCGCCGAGCCGCGCAACAGTGTGATTGCGGCGGCCGGGTCGCGTTGCCGCAGTTCCTGCAGCAGCGTGCGCCGTTCCAGGGCGCTCGCGGTCGGCCAGTCGGCCAGATCCGTGCCCGCTACCCACCGGCCGTCCGGGTGCAGGCCGGCCAGCCACCGCCCGCGCTCGCCGAGGACCTCGACGATCGGAGCCCGCACCTCGACATTCCGTCGGCCCAGCGAGAGCAGCTCCGCAATGAGCAGCTCCGGGACGCGCCATCCCGCTTCGGCCACCAGCTCCAGGTACTCGCGAGTCCCTTCCGGCTCGGAGCCGGCCAGCGCGCCCTCGACGATGCGCGCCGCCGGCGGCACCAGCGCCGCCGCCCGCTCGGGCGAGGCGGGGCTGGGGGCCGGCAACGCGCCGGCGTCGGCGGCGAGCAGGCCGGCGCGCCGCGCGCAGGCCGCGAGGGCCGCGGCGCGCAGCAGGGCAACGGCGCGCGAGGGCCCGTCCTCGGCGCCGCCGCCGCCCGCCGAGGCCCCGCCGTTCGCCCTGCCGGCCAGGATGTCGTCAAGATGCGGGACGGCAGGCACGGTGGCCCGCGTCGCCCCGACGACGGCCGCGTCGACCAGGCCGGACCATCCTGGCGTCGGTCGCGGGCAGGCGGCCGGCTGGGGGGGCTCGCTGTGAGGAACCGGCGGGCTGATCGGTGCGGGAAGCTCCGTGCCGGGCTGCGGCCGGGACGGAGCTGCCGCCAACGGCACCACATCGAACCCATCCCACTCCACGACCAGGTCGAGGGGGTGGCCGCCGCCGACGGCCAGCAGGTGCCAGCCCCACACGGCGGCCGTGTCGGCCGCCAGCGGCAGGGCCTGCCCGAGCCGGTCCCGCAGCAGCCAACCCGCACCGTCACCCGAGGAAGGGCCGTCCCGCCGACCTTTCCTCGCCGCGCCCGCTGGAGCCTCGCGCGCAGCGCCGATGGCGGGTGGCAGCACGGTGATCTGCCGGACGACGAACCCGACGGGATCAGCCCACGGATCCGCGGTCAGGGCCGGGGTGAGCGCAGCCAGCGCCTCCTGCCAGCTCCCCGCCGCGTCGCCGGAACCGGCGGCGGCCAACTCGGTGAGGGGCACCGGGCCGGCGCGCGTGGCGGCGAGCGCCAGTCTGGTCGGGTGACGCCCGGGGTACGGAGCGACGTCGGCGTCGATGCGGGTGAGGACGGGGAGACTCGGCGGTGGCGGCTGCTTGCCGGTGCCGTAGGTGACGAGCAGCGCGAGCCGCTCGGACCCGGGCACTCGCAGCCACTGCCGGCGCCCCTTCAGCTTTCCGGTGGCGAACAGGCGCTCGCCCAGGACGTCGATCGGCCCGGTGAGCCGCTCACCGCCGAGCACGTCCGCCGTGCTCCGGGGGAAACCGATCCGGTCGCGCACCACCTCGACGAGCGCCGGTGAGATCTCAGCCCGCCTCGACCAGCCCTGGCAGAGCAGGTACAGCCGGCCGAGCCGGTCGGTGAGCCGAGCGGGCCAGTCGGGACCGCCCACCGCGGCGATGCGCGCCATGTCGCGGACGACCTCGGCCAGCCCTGGCGCCTGCGCGTCGACCATCCGCGCCGCGGTCGCCTCCCACCAGGAGGCCGGCTGGACCTGGGCGGCGCCGAGCCCGCCGTGGGCGAGATCGACCAGCCAGCGGCTCAGCTCCGCGACTCCGGCGTCGACCCGGGCGTCGCGGCGGGCCTGCGCGCGCGCCGACGAGGCGGCTCGAGACACCCCCGCCTTCCCTGCGCCTCCAGCCTCGCCTGTTCCCGCAACCTGTTCTGGGGCCGCGTCAGGGGAGGCCGCTCGCGCGGCGCGGGCCGCCCGCCGCGCGAGCCATTGCGCCACCCAGTCCGGCGGGTCGTCACCGGTCGTGAGCGCAGCCGGCGTGTCGCAGGCGAGGAACAGCAGGCCGAGAGCGTGTTTGCAGGGGAACTTGCGACTCGGGCAGGTGCAGGAGGAGGCGAACTCGGCCCCGGCCAGCACCACCACCCGGTACGGCGTGGCCCCACTTCCGCGGCACGCCCCCCACAGCGTCTCGCCGGTCATGCCCAGGTCCGACCAGCTTCCTGGGGTGCCGAGCCGTTCACCCGACCGGCCGGAAGCATGATCGGGTGCCAGCGCGTGGATGGTTCCGCGGGTCAGGGCCGAGACGGCTGTCAGCGACATGCCATGGAGTGTGGCCCCAGCCTCCGACAGTTTCCTTTGGCACGGACTCGCGGACGAGGGGCCTCGATCGGCCCGGGGCGCTGGCCGGCGGCGGTGACCTGCATCCTTCGGGGACTACGGCACATGGTTCAACCGGAGGCGGGTTCGAATTCTCACACTGCACCCGAGCCACTCCACCTGGTGGGACGTCACCTGGTGGGACGTCGAGGGGCGGCGGGTGGGGACCGCAGAGGATTCTCCAGTTGGTCCACAGGTGTTTTTCAGGTTCAACATCGACCGAGGTCAGCCACTTTTCAGCCTTTTCGCCCAACGTTGCCACATGACGTGGATGCCTCCTCCGGCGCCCGAGCCGCGCGCTCGCCTCGGGCTGAAACCCAGGCGGCCGCGCGTCACGGCGTGGTCGCGCGATCTGCTGTCCGAGGATCGGCTCCCCGAGCTGGCGGTGCGCCTCGGGCTCACCGCGGTCGGCGTCGCCGTCATCGCCCTGTGGTGGGTGGACACGCCTTCGTCCCGGGTGCAGACGGCGGCGGCCACAATGACCGCGCTCGGCCGGGTGGCCGGCCTGCTGGCCGCCTATCTCGTGCTGGTGGAGCTGATGTTGATGGCCAGGGTGCCGGCGCTCGAGCGGGCGATCGGCTTCGACCGGCTCGCGTCCTGGCATCGAGGTCTGGGCACGAACATCGTGCTCCTCATCGGTGGGCACGTCCTGCTGACGGTGTGGGGCTACGGGCTGAGCGCGCACGAGCAGCCGCTGTCCGAACTCGTCACGGTGATCACGCGGTACCCGGACGAGTGGGAGGCGACCATCGGCGCACTGCTGTTCGTCGCCGTGGGGATCAGCAGCGCCCGGTCGTTGCGCGCCCGGATCTCGTATGAGGCGTGGTACGCGGTCCACCTGACGGTCTACGCGGCAGTCGCGCTCACCTTCTTCCATCAGATCGCCAGCGGCGAGGACTTCGTCGGCCATCCCCGGAACAGGCTGCTGTGGACGGCCCTCTACCTGGCCGTGGCGGCCTGCCTCGTGGTCTGGCGGATCGTCCTGCCGGTGCGGGCCGTCCTGCGACACCGGATGACCGTCGACCGGGTGGTGGTGGAGGCAGCCGGGGTCGTGTCCGTCTGGATTCGGGGGCGGCGGCTGGACCAACTCGGCGCCCTTCCCGGGCAGTTCCTGCTGTGGCGGTTCCTCGCCCGCGGGCAGTGGGCGTCCGCCCACGCCTACTCGTTGTCGATGCCCCCGCATCCGGACCTGCTGCGGATCACCGTGAAGGATCTCGGCGACCAGTCCAGGGACCTCGCCCGGCTCCGGCCCGGAACCCGCGTGCTCGCGGAAGGGCCGTTCGGGCACTTCACCGCCGCCCACGCCCACGCCCGCAAGGCGCTGCTGATCGGCGGCGGCAGCGGCATCGGGCCCGTCCGGGCGGTGGCCGAGGACCTCGTCAACCGGGGCCGGGACGTCATCGTCCTGCAGCGGGCGAGCCGGCCGGACGATCTGCCGCTCGGCGGCGAGCTGTCGCTTCTCGCCGCGCACGGGCGCCTCGTGTTCCACCAGGTCGTCGGCAGCCGGCGGGAACTCGGCTACGACCCGCTCGCAGCCGGCGTCATCGCCGTCTCCGTACCGGACGTCGCGCAGCGTGACGTCTTTGTCTGTGGACCCCCCGGGATGACGGCGGTTGTCGCACGCGGGTTGCGTGATCTCGGCGTCCCGACGGGTCAGATCCACACGGAGGAGTACAGCCTGCGATGAACGACATCGGCAGTCGCCGCTACCGGGGTCCACTCGGCTTCGCCGCCCTGGCGAGCGCGGTCGTCCTCGTCGTCGGCGTCAAGACGATTTCCGGCGACGGGTCCGCACCGAGCTCCGCGCTGGCGTCCGCGCCGCCGGGCCGGGCCACGGCAGCCGACGCGGCCCCCTCGACCTCACCCGATGCCGCCCCGTCCGCCGCGTCCGACCCATCCGCCGCGCCCGACCCATCCGTCTCGTCCAGCTCCGGTGGTGTGTCTGGTTCCGGTGGTGCATCCGGTTCCGGGGGGTCGTCCGGCTCCGACGGTTCGACAAGCCCATCGCCTGCGGCCGGCTCCGGCGGCTCCAGCGCCCGACAGACCGTGCGAGGGGATGCGATCGACACCAGGTTCGGGCCGGTACAGGTCGACGTCGTCCTGGCCGGCAGCACGATCGTCGACGTGGTGCCGGTGGTGGTGCCGGATCAGGATCCACGTGACCGCCAGATCAACGAGTACGCCGTGCCGCTCCTGCGGCAGGAGGTCCTCGATGCGCAGAGCGCGAAGATCGATTCTGTCTCCGGCGCGTCGTTCACCAGCTACGGGTATGCGTGGTCCGTCCAGTCGGTACTGGACAAGCTCGGTGCCTAGCCCGACGAGCGCGCCGAGGCCAGCCGGCCGGACCGGCCGGGTTCACCCCGAGCCGGTGATGGGCACGGTCGTCAGCATCGACGTGCGAACCCCGTTGCCGCCGTCGGCTCTCGACGCGGCGATCGAGACGGCCGTCGCCGTCCTGCATCAGGCGGACGAGGACTTCAGTACGTTCCGGCGGGAGTCCTGGGTGTCGCGGCTGCGGCGGGGCGAGGTCGACCTCGTCGACTGCCCGCAGCACGTGCGCGAGGTGTATCGGCTGGCCGGGCGCTGCCGGGACGCCACCGGCGGCTGGTTCGACCCGGCCTGGCGGCAGGACGGCACTCTCGACCCCACCGGGCTGGTGAAAGGCTGGGCCGCCGATGCGGCCTCCGCCGCTCTGCTCGAGGCCGGCGCCCCGGACCACTGCGTCAACGCGGCCGGCGACCTGCGGATCCGCGGCGCGGCCGGATCGTCAGCCGAGGGATCGTCAGCCGAGGGATCGGGGTCCGGTAAGCCCTGGCGGATCGGCATCGTCGACCCGTTCGATCGGGGCGGGCTGGTCGCAATCGTCGAAGGCACCGATCTCGCCGTGGCCACGTCCGGTATCGCGGAGCGCGGCAGCCACGTCGTCGACCCGTCGACCGGCGCACCCGCGAGCGGTCTGGCCTCCGCGACGGTCGTCGGGCCCGACCTGACCTTGGCGGACGCCTACGCGACCGCGGCGCTCGCCGCCGGGTCGGAGGCGGGCGGCCTGCTCGCCGAGCTCACTCGGGCGGGTTGGGCGTGGCTTACCGTCACGACAACCGGCCGGATCCGCGCCTGCAAGGCCTTTCCCGGCCAACTGGCCGCCCTGAGACAGGAGCCGGGAACGCCGGCACTGTAGCGGGTGGATTCCCTCGGGACGGGCGTGCCCCGCTCGGTCCCGAGGCGTCCGATGTACGGCCTGGCCGCGGCCGACCCGGGCGGCGCGTCCGGGACACCTGGATGCGCTGGCCGAACAAGCGCTGAAGGGAGCGCTGCCTGCCACGATCAGTAGGCAGTACCGGCTTGCGGACGGTACCCAGGCATGTGTCGATCTCCTGCGCGAGCACACCCGCGGAAAGGTGGTCGTCCTCTGCGGCGACGGGATCTAAGTCCCCGAGCCGGGCGACGCCAGCGTCAGGCCGGACGCGCTCACGGCTTCGATGAACAGCTTGTCGTAGCTGAGCACGACGTCCAGGGAGTCTCTGAGCTCGAGTGCTGTCGCCAGGTGGATCGCGTCGAGGGTCCGCAACCGGGCTGGAGGTATGCGGGCCGCGTCGGCGAGCAGCGGTGGCGTGATCTGCATGAGATCCACATCGCTGGAAAGGAAGGACTCCGCCAGGTCGAGCATGGCTGGGTTCACCAGTCTGAGGAGCCGGGTCAGTTCGACTGCCAGCAGGGCCGAGGAGACGAGGCGCAGTGGCGGCTCCTGCTCGACGAGCCACTGACGAAGGTCACCTGACTCCTTCTCGGCGATGAACATCTTCGCCAGGGCGGAGGTGTCGAGATAGATCCGCGTCGGCATCAACCTTCGCCGCGCAGGTCGGCGAGCCATTCGTCGGTGGAACGACCGGTCGGATTGGCCGCCGGCTCCGGTAGATGCGCAAGGTTGAAAGGACCGGTGGCCTGGCGGATCAGGCCGGCGGCGACAAGCTGCTCGTAGCGGTCGTCCTCCGCCGGAACGATCCTCGCGACGATTCTGCCTCGGTCGGTCACCTCGACCGTCGCACCCGCGCGGACCAGCGCGAGGACCCTGGCGGTCCGCTGGGAGAGCTCGCGCATCCCCACCCGAGGCTGACCGTCGTCTGCCGACGCTGTCATGCGCTCCACGTTACTACATGAGCAGCGTTGTATCTCTGCGATCTCATGTCTGCCCGCCAGCCGTGTCAGCGTGCCGAGTGATGATCGTCTATGCGTTGCAGGAGACGGATCAGTTCCGCACGTTCGGTCGGGGTCAGCGGGGCGAGCAGTTCGTCCTGGGTCTGGTCGACGAGCCGGTCCAGGGTGCGCAGCCGGGAGCGTCCGGCCGGGGTCAGCGTGACGATGTTGCGGCGCTGGTCGGTGGGGTCGGGGGCGCGTTCCACGTACGCGGCCTCGGTCAGGCCGCCCAGCACGGCCACCATGTCGCTGCGGTGGATGCCGGTGCGCTCGCTGAGTGCGGACTGACTCGCCGGACCGCCGTCGCGGAGCGTGACAAGCGTCGCGTACTGCCACCGCGTCGCCCCCGCCGCGGTGAGGCGGGCGTGCGAGATCCGGTCCGCGTGCACCGCGCCGCGGCCGAGGAGCCGGGTAGCCAGCGACCGTAGGCGCGCGGGGACGGCAGAGGGGTCGGTCGGCCCGTGGCGGCCGCGTTCCGGCATGGACCGCATCGTAGCGCCTTGCGTTTGTCGCACCAACGATTTACGTTAGTGTTCCGAACGTTAGGAGGACTAACGATGAGGATCGAACCCTTCCGCGTCGACGTGCCGCAGGCCGACCTCGACGACCTGCACGCACGCCTCGACCGCACCCGCTGGCCCGACGAGTTGCCCGGCGCCGGAGACGAGTTCGGCGTGCCGCTGGCCAGGGTCAGGGAGCTGGCCGACCACTGGCGCCGCCATTACGACTGGCGGGCGGCGGAGGCCGAGCTGAACAGCCATCCGCAGTTCATCACCGAGATCGACGGCCAGCGGATCCACTTCCTCCACGTGCGCTGCCCGCGGCCGGACGCGCTCCCGCTGGTGCTGACCCACGGCTGGCCGGGATCGGTGGTGGAGTTTCTTGACGTGATCGGGCCGCTCTCGGCCGAGTTCCACCTGGTCGTCCCGTCGATCCCGGGCTGGGGCTTCTCCGGCCCGACGCGCGAGCGCGGCTGGGATGTCGACCGCGTGGCGCGTGCCTGGGCGGAGCTGATGCGCGGCCTGGGCTACCGGCGGTACGGCGCCCATGGTGGTGACTGGGGGACATCGGTGTCCCGGGCGCTGTCGCAGCACGACGCCGAACACGTCGTCGGGATCCACCTCAACTATCTCCCGACCCCACCGTTGCCCGGCGACCCGGACCGCGCCCGGCTGGCCCAGGGAGACCAGGAGCGGCTCGCCCAGACCGAGGCCTACCTGCGCGACCAGCCGGCGGTTCGGAAGATCAACGGCACCCGGCCGCAGACCCCGGCGTACGCCCTCAACGACTCGCCGGTCGGGCTGCTCGCCTGGCTGCTCGACCCGATGACGATGTGGGCGGCCCCGGACTTCTCGATCAGCCCCGACCGGGTGCTCACGAACGTGACGCTCTTCTGGCTGACTGGCACCGCCGGCTCGGCACCGCGCCTGCACCGGGAGACCGGCGGGCCGCCATCGTGGCGGACCGTCCAACCGGTGGGCGTCCTCGTCCTGCCCGAGGACATCACCCGCCCGATCCGTCCGTACGCCGAGCGGCGGATGCCGATCGCCCGGTGGACGGAGGCCGACCGTGGCGGGCACTTCCCGGGGCTTGAGGTACCCGAGCTGCTCGCCGCCGACATCCGTGCCTTTTTCCAGAGCCTGTGAGGCCGACAGCCCCGGCGTGCGATTGCCCGTCTGACGACGCGAGGGCTGCCTCATGCTCGCTGGTCGGGTCTCCGCTTCAACCAGCGGAACAGCGACAGGCCCGTCAGGAACAGGACGAGGACGGCGGGACCGACGTGCACGGTGATGAACCCAATGTAGTGAGGGCCGCCCCAGGCTCGTCGGTAGGTCTCGGGACGGCCGGGGTGCTCGGTGGCGAGGATGTATCCGGCCCGTGCGACGAGGAAGGCACCGGCCGCCAGGAGGAGAAGGCGAGCCGCCGCGCGCCGTAGTCGGGCGCCCCAGCCACCGGCCGGCGGTGGCGCGGGCCGGCGTGCCACGATCAGGCCCAGCGTGATCAGGCCCGCCGCGACCAGCGCCGCTACGAGCAGGCCCGTCACGCCGGTTCGTGATCGCGGCGCCGGAGACGCCGCCTGGTCGCGGAGCCGGTCACCAGCGCTGTCGGTGCCAGAACCGCCACCAGCGCCAACGCCCGGAGCGGGGTGGTCGGAGCCCAGAGGATGTTGTCGGTCAGCCCTGCCCGCGAAGCCATGGCTTCGACGGCGGCCGTCGCGAGTACCGATCCCGCGATCTGGGCGACGCGTGGCCTGGCCCGGAGGCGGAGCCCGACGGCGTGGCGCAGGACGTCGACGATGGCGGCCAAGGTAAGTGGAGTCTCCTGGAGGAGCGCGGCGAACTCGTCGCCGTAGCGCGCCCGCCACGGCTTGGGATACAGGGCG
Source organism: Frankia sp. ACN1ag (assembly GCF_001414035.1). Lineage (NCBI taxonomy): Bacteria > Bacillati > Actinomycetota > Actinomycetes > Frankiales > Frankiaceae > Frankia > Frankia sp. ACN1ag. The sequence goes on from NZ_LJPA01000012.1 coordinate 189,487, forward strand.
AGAAGGAGACGCCTCATGCCTGGGCCAGCCGTGACTGCCCGGTCTGGATGACCCGGGACCAGGTCGCCAACTGGGCGGCCAGTGCTGCTCTCCCCGCCGCCGTGATCTCGTAGGGGCGGCGGCGATCGTCGCTGGGCAGTGCGGCGATCAGGCCGCGCTCCACCAGCTTGGTCAGTGAGCCGTACAGGGTGCCGGGACCGAGCCGGACCCCGGTCTGCTCCAACACATCCGCGGTGATCGCGTAACCGTGTTTGGCGCCGTCGCTCAGTGACAGCAGGACCAGAACTCCCGGCTCGCCGAAGCGTGCCAAGCCCTCATCTCGTTGGAATCTCGCCATGCGATGCATCGTATGGCGTAGTAGTGGGGGGCGGCAAAGCGCGAAGCGGCCCTGAACTCTCGGACTCGCGGCGACCGCGATGTCACTGCTCGGACGCCGGCGATCGCGAGACGAGGGGCGACGACGCCCACCGTGCGGTGGCCCGACCGGCGATGCAACGGTTGCGCTGGTCTCCCCGTCGGGGACGGACCCGTGCCCGCGCTCCAGGCCACGCTGGCACCCCGGATGGGCTCCCATTCGGGGCGTGGCCGAGGCGGCGGGAGTGGACCACTGACCGTCACCGGCCACGCGGAACCCGTCAAGGTAGTGAAGCGGACTGGTCAGGGTTCGGAGTTGCCCAACACGTCAACTCGCGGCCTGACCCACGTGGCCTGGCGGTCAGATCCGGTCGGCCACCGTGCGCGCCAGGCCCTCGAGTGGCCCGCGGTTTTCCGCCGGGTCATTGCTACGCACCAGGTCGATGGATACCCAGAAGTCGGCCTTCTTGACGAAGACCGCGTAGTCCTCGATATAAGCCTCGTCGCCGATGCCCGACAACGGTCGGAGCTCGTGGCCGATGCCGCGCTCGGCGGTGAGATAGTCCTTTGCCGTTTCCCCGACGAAGACTTCCACCTGGGTAGTCGGACCGCTGGGTGGCGCTGAATAGGTGCACTTCTCCGCTACCGACACGGGGCTGTTGAGCGACGTGCCGGCAAGGTGCTCGGCCTCCTGTCTGGACACGATCGCGCAGGGGTTCACTGCCGCGCTGGCCGCCGGCGTCGCTGGTGTCCCACTCTTCGATGCCCCGGTGGCCGCCGCGCCCTGGTGTCCGGCTGCGGGCGAAGGCGCAGTGTCCCCACTCGAGGGCGCAGCAGCCCCATTCGAGGGGCCGCATCCGGACAAGCCGAGCGCCACGAGGACCGCGAGCGCTGGCAGTGTTCCGCGGGCGGCGACGTGAATCCGATTCATCACAGGACGAGCCATCCGAATCCCCCACTTGTCGGCGCCCGCCGACGCACCCCCACGCCGGACAGACACGGTGAACTTACTCCTGGCCTGTCCGTGGCGAGGACGACCAGCACAGGCCCGGTAGCCGGGCCAGGGTGGCCCGGCTGTGGGAGCGCGGTCCGGCCCCGCACGAACCTCCTCCCGCGTCGGCGTCAGGTCGAGGATCGGCCGGTGACCCAGCGGACCGGGCGGCTCGGGTCGGGGTCGTAGCGGCAGGTGGTGCCGGTGCGCACGGTGTCGCGCAGCAGCCTGGCGACCGCGGGGTCGATCCGGTCGATCCGGTCGACGGCCGCGACGATGGCCTTGCGAACGGCGACGCGGGCGCGTTCCCGGGTGGAGCCGGCACGGCGGCGGCGTCCGCCGAGCCCGGTCGCGGCGGCCAGTTCGTCGAGCAGGGCCTGCCGTTCGAGGCGCGCCCGCTCCAGCCGTACGGGGTCGGCCCAGGCATCCGCCTCGGCCAGGTCGGCGTCGATCTCGGACAACCGGCGCCGGTACGCCGCGAGAGCCTGGGCGTCGAGAAGCTCGCCGGCGTCCGAATCCCCGACGCCGGCGCCGGCATGACCCGCGACCGCGTCGGAGAGGACGAGCGCGCTGATGTCCTGGNCGGGCCGCTCGACGAGATGGCGCAGGTAGTGCAACCCCTTGACGCCCGGAATCGCGACGGCCGTGTCGCGCGGGCCGACGGTCCAGACGTCCGCGGGGCCCGGCTGGAGATGGATCACCAGAACCGGGGCGGCGGGCGTCGTGGTGCTGGGCGTCGTGGTGCTGGGCGTTGGGGGGCCGGGCGTCGTGGGGCCGGATGTCGTGGTACCGGGCTCGCGCGGGCTGCCGACGTCCCTGTCGCCGGCAGCGGGACCGGACTCCACCAGGCGGCCGGCCCACCAGGCGGCGCCGACGCGCCGGTAGGCCGTCAGGGCGCTGTGCCGCCAACGGGCGGCGTCGGCTCGGCCCAGCCGGCGACAGGCCTGGTGGAGATAGTCGTCGACGACGCCGTGGAAAGTCACCGCCCCGGCGTTGAGGACACCCCGGCCGGCGTACGGCTCCAGCAGCGCGACACCCTCATCGCAAAGATCGTCCAGTCGCAGTGCCGCGGCGACCTGCACCAGGCACCCGACGGTGAGCAGGAAGTCGACGTCACGGGCGACCGTGTGCAGGCCGGGTCCGGCCAGCTGTAGGGTCAGCCGCTCGGCGCGATCGGGCTCGCCGGCTTCCAGCCAGAACACGGCCGCCTCGGCGGTCACCGACGGGATGCCCTCGGCGGTCCCGAACGCCTCGAATCCCGCGGCCTCCTGCCGCAACGCCTCCCGGTCGCCGGCCTGCAGGGCACGGTCGGCGGCGAGGCTGTGCAGCACCGCCTCCCGGTCCGGCTCGGCGAGCGCGGCGCCGAGCTCGCGAGTCCGGGCGATGAGATCGTCGGCGCGGGCCAGGTCGGCGGTGGCCAGGGCGTGCATGGCTCGGCGGGACACGGCGAAGAACGCATCGCGCGGCGAGGCTGAGTCCGCCGCCAGGAGCTCCAGGGCCCGCAGCTGCCGCTGGACCGCGATTACGTCCAGCGCCTCCCAGGCCGCGGTCAGCCGCCACAGGTGCGCCGAGAGCCGCACCCCCGGGTCCGCCTGGTGCGCGGCGGCGTCCTCCAGCCTGGCCGCGAGCCTGGTCCGCTCCCGGTAGTCGTCGGGCCCCCACCGCGCCGACAGCGCCGCGTCGAGCGCATCGGCGAGCAGGGCCGGGTCCCCGATGTCGGTGGCGAGCCGTTCGGCCTGTCGGGCGAAGCCGCCGGCCCGGCCGGCATCGCCGCCGTAGACCCAGGCACGGGCGAGCGCCGCGGCCAGCCGGCAGCGGGTCGAGGGCGCGACGGCCACCGCATGCGCCTCGTGCAGCAGCGCCGGCACCTGCCCCGGATGACTGCCGAACCGCTGCGTGGACGGCAGCCCCAGCGCCGCCGCGGCCATGGCCTCGACGTCACCCGCCGCGCGCGCCGCCGCGAACGCCTCGACGTAGGACGCCCGCCTCGCGTCGACGTGATCCTCGCTGCGGGCAGCGGCGGCGTCCGCCGGGGACGGCACCTCGGCCGTGGACGCGGCGGCAGACTCCGTCCGCGCCCCGTCCACGGCCGGGCTGTTCACGGCTGAGAGTGTATGGCGGCTGATCCGCCGCCGGGACCTCGTCCGCCGCCGGGTGAGGATCGAGGCATGCCGTCAGGGCCGGGCCAGGCGCACCTGGGCCGCATGCCGGGCCACCAGCGCGCTGTCCCAGTCCCCGGTGCAGTAGACCGTGAGGGCGCAGACTGCGCCGTCGGTGACGTCGGCTCNGATCAGTTCACGGCAGTACCACGTCTCCGCGCCCTGCTCCCATTCCTCCTCGACCTCGAGGAGGAAGCCGCCGCCGGTCACGTCGAACCGGGATCGCGGCACCCGGCCGGACACCGGATGCCCGGCCTTGCGCAGCGCGACCGACTCCTCAAGGCCGACGGCCTGCAGCCGCCACAGCGGCACGTTCAGATCACAGAACACGTCCGGCGTGAACAGGCCGTCCGGCGGGGTGTTCGTCTCCAGGAAGACCACGAGCTTCTCCGCCAGCTCCCGGGCCGTCGCCTCGTCGAGAGTCATCGCCTACTCACCGCTCTCGGACTGTGCCTGCATGTTCGCGGACACGACGGCCATCGTCGCCCGCATCTCGGCCGACGGGCTGAACTCGACCACCTGCGTGCCGGCCGTCACCTCCGGGGTGTGACCGGGCGGGGCATAGTAGGCGTCGCCCGCCACGTAGGTCTCCTCCCGGTCGGCGTAACGCAGCACGAACCGGCCGGACAGCACGAGTCCCCAGTGCGGGCACTGGCAGCGGTCGTCGGGCAGGCCCCGGAACACCGGCGCCCCGTCCGCATCCGCCTCGAACGTCTCGAATCCAACCGTGAAACCGTCAAGGTCGACGTATCGACCCTTGATGACGGGCGAGTCCACCAGCAGCGGGGCTTCGTCCTTACAGGTGCGCGGCATGACCTACCTCCCATGTTCGTCGACGCCGTCACCTGCTCCGGCGTGAAACCCGGCGTCACATCGTGACCCGCGACCGCACGACCCGGCCGCACCCGGCCCACCGTGCGGCCCGCAGCGCGGCCCGCCGTGCCCGCAACTGGTCGACGGGCCGCAACCGGAACCCGGGCTGGTCGGTACAGGCCGCGCGGGTCGGCCGGCGGAACCGGCGCGTCCCCCGGCATCACGGCGACCAGGCCGTCGAACAGCGCTCCCGGGACCGGAGAAACCCCGCTGCAAACCCCGCCGCGGGCAACACCGAGCGCACGGCTCAGCCCGCGTCCGACGCCTACCGCGCCGGCCACGATCCGGGTGATCTCCTCGCGGGTCGCGTACCAGTGGCAGTGGCCCAACGCTTCCGGGAACGGTGGGTCGGTCGCCCACCCGTACGACGGCCCGACGCCGAACCTGGTGGGAATCGCCGCGATCGGTCATCGTCAGAACGGTCGGCCCGCCGGCTACGACCGGATCGCCTTCACCTTCCGCGGGGCGTCGTTCCCCACCTACGAGTTCCGCTGGGTGGCCAGGAGCGAGCTCACCCAGGCGGACGGTCGGGTGGTGCCGATAGCCGGTGACGACGTCCTGCGAATCCTGTTCCTGCGCGCGAGCATCGACCTCACCGCGCCGCGGCGTGCTTCCGTCGCCGGCCTGGCCGATGTCGTCGAGTACGCGGTGGCCGACACCGAGACGCCCAACTTCTCGGTGGGGGTCGGCGTGCATCGGGAGATCTCGGGAGATCTACGAGTCGAATCCGCAGACCGGCGTGCGGGTGACGGAGATCCACGCGATGGTCCGCGGCCAGGAGCAGTGGGTCGTCGCCTTCGACGTGGGCCCGAACTGAGAAGCCGCTCCCGGCCCGAAGTCCGCGCGGCGGGCGGCGATCCGGCCAGTCGGTGTAGCATGGTGGAACTTGGAGCTTCCATGGTGGACGGGGTCGGAGATGGCGCTGAACATCAAGAACGAGGAGGCGCAGCGGCTCAGCCGCGAGTTGGCCGAGTTGACAGGGGAGACCATCACAACGGCCGTGACCGTGGCCATCCGTGAACGTCTGGACCGGATTCGTGCTGATCGCGAGTCGGGTGAACGGCGAGCCGCCCGCATCGTGGACCTTGGCCGCCAGATAGCGTCGGCGGTTTCCGCCTCTACTATGAGCATCGACGACCTCTATGATGATTATGGTTTGCCGGCATGATCGTGGACTCTTCCGCACTCGTCGCCATCATCCGAGCGGAGCCCGAGGCGCCTCGTTATGCCGCTGCCCTGGCCAACGCGGCCAGCCCGGCGATGTCAGCCGTGAATTACGTGGAGGCCGCGGTCGTCGTCGATTCGGTCCGTGACCCGGTCGCCAGTCGGCGGNTTGACGAACTCGTCAGGGTGGCTGACATAGAGGTGGTCGCGGTCACCGCGGAGCACGCGGCTCTGGCCAGGCAGGCGTACCGGGACTTTGGCCGGGGGAGCGGTAGCCCTGCCCGGCTGAACTTCGGTGACTGCTTTGCGTATGCGCTCGCGGCCGCGCGGCGGGAGCCGCTGCTGTTCAAGGGCCTGGACTTCATCCACACCGACCTGGTGGCGGCCGACCTTCCCAACCGATAGCAGCGGTTGTGCGGTGAGGCTTCCCCTGAACCAGATCGACTGTGCTCCGGCATGCCGGCGGGAGCCGGCTGGCCTCGGTGCCGTGCCACCGCGGGAGCCGGCACCGCCCCGTCGTGGGACATTCGCTCGGTCCGGGCTACGGTGACGTGGTGGGACTGCATCTGAGCATGGACAGGTTCCCGGTGTCGGATACCACCGCTTTCGCGCGCGCGCAGATCGAGATACTGGCCCGCTCCGGCTGGAACACCTGCGAGTCCGTACGCGAGGGCACCGAAAGAGCCGGTCTTCCGGTGCCCTCGGCGGAATACCTGCGGGACGCTTTCACCCCGGACCAGTGGGATCGGGCACGCCGCGCGACGGTCGCGCTGTCCACTCATTTTGCCGACGCCCGGTTCGCCGACGCGGCCGTCTACGGCATCCTGCTGGTGCCCGATCCCGGCCGGCTCGACACCCGCGGCGGGCTCGACCCGGCTGTCCGCCGGGATCAGACCGGCTCGGACGCCGGCGATGTCGTGGACCGTGCTCTGCCGGCGGGCGAGGTGGCCGTCGAACCCGGGGTCCCGTGGACGATGGTCGCCACGATCACCGGCGCCGCAGGCATCCACCTCGGCAGCTACAACGACATCGTGAACGGCCCGGAGGCGGCGTACACCGTGGCGGGCGTCGACACCCGCCGTCTCATGGTCCGGCAGATCTGGGGGGCCCGGGTGTTGCAGAGCGGCGCCCAGCTGCCCGACTGCGAACAGGCAGGACACTGGACCTTCACGCTTCTGCCCGGCGAGCCGATGGTCAAGGGCCGCGCCGTGTCGGGGACCGTCCTGTACAACCGGGTCCGCTTCCGGCTGGGCAGCCCGAGCCGGGGTATCGCGGTGGTCCGGGCGTGCCCGGCACTGGTAATCAGTTGATCGCCGTGCGCACCGGCCCGCCACGGCGCCGCTGTGGGTTGTACTCGCGGCGGCGCCTGCCAGTGGGAGGCCCGGCCGCCTGACGGCTCACCGGCAGCGATGGACGTGCCTACCCACCCACGCACCGGCCGAATGCCGTGCCGGGCGTTAACCGCCCACGCCTCCAGCCCGGGCCCTCCTCACCCTGGCCGAGCGAGTCAGGGCGTCGGCGCGGGCGCGGGGACCGGCGGGCCGCAGTCAGACCGGCCGCGGTCTGTTCCAACACATTCGTGGCGATCGCGTAACCGTGTTTGGTGCCGTTGCTCAGTGACAGCAGGAGAAGCTGCCCTGAACTCTCGGACTCGCGGCGACCGCGATGTCACTGCTCGGACGCCGGCGATCGCGAGACGAGGGGCGAGGGACGACGACGCGGACGAGCTGCTGGCGAATGACCTGCTGGCCACCGACCATCGGTGGCCGAGCCGCCGTCGCCGGACCNCCTGGACCACGTTCGCCACCCGGGGCGACCCTGGCTGGCCGGCCCACGATTCCGCCCGACGCCTCACCAAGGTCTTCGACACCGCCTCGCTCGTCACCGCCTACCCGGAGGAGCGATCCCGGCTGATCTGGCAGGACCACTCCTTTCCGCCCCTCCTCCTGCGCGTGATGTGAGGACTGTCCGGCGGGCGCGACAGTCCTGACCGCGATCGGGCTCGCCCACGGCGATGGCAGAGCCGCCGATTACCCACCGCCGCCCCTGATCCCTCCTGCCCGGCAGACATCGTGGACGAGCCACACCGAGATGACATACCGCGGTAGTTGCTACCCCGGTATTCTGGAGCGGTGAAGGTCGACAAGATGAGCGTCTCGTTCGACGGCGAACTGGGCGACGCGGTTCGGGACGCCGCCCGGCGCGCTGGCGTCGGGCTGTCGGCCTGGCTCGCGGGCGCCGCTGCCGCGAAGCTTCGAGCCGATGCCCTCGCCGAGTTCCTTGACTCGTGGGAGACGGCAAACCCGGCGTTGACGCCGGAGGAACTGGCGCGGGCTGAGCGCGAGCTGGGCCTGCGCGCGGATCAGTCGGCGGCGTGAGCGCGCTCGTTCTCGACGCGGGCGCGCTTCTGGCTGTCGAGCGCGGCGATCGGGAGATGGTCGCCCGACTCCGGGTTGCGCAGCAGCGGGGCATCGGGCTACGGAGCAACGCCGTCGTCGTTGCCCAGGTCTGGCGGGATCACGCCGGGCGGCAGGCCGCGCTGACCCGCCTGCTACGCGCGGTGGAGGTGTGCACCGTTGACGACCGGACCGGCCGCGATGCCGGTGTGCTACTTGGCCGCACCGGTACCTCCGATGTGGTTGACGCGATGGTCGCCCTGCTCGTCCGCCCAGGCGACCGCATCCTGACCAGCGACCCCAAGGACATTACCCGGCTCGTTCAGGCGGGCGGCGTACCAGCCGTGGTGGTGCGCTGCTGACAACCCACCAGCCGGCTTCCCGCGGCGGACGATCCGCTGACGAACGATGCGGGTGCAGTCGCTCTGCCGGTTGATCCTGGACTCCTACGACGGCGACGTGGCGGCGGTCCGGACGAGCGCGGCGGACGGCCGTGTGCTTGTTGAAATAGGTCGCGGCACTGCCGGGTTCCGGCGCGCAGAAGGCGAAGATCTTCGTTGCACTGCTGGCCGGCAACTCGGTGTCGATCCTCCGGGCTGGGGGAGGCCGCCACTGCGTTCGATGAGGCTGGGAGCTACCTCTCGGTGGCCGACATCGTCGATCAGCACTATCGCGACAAGGTCCGCGGCGACAAAAAGCAGAGGAAGGCCGCCGGTGAGGCCGGAGCCGCATGAGCTGCGGTTCCGTACGACCGGCAGTGACGACCGCAGCGCTCGTCTTTGATCAGGTGTGCTGATCACTTCGGCGGCAACCATATCTCCAAGCGAAGCCGGGCGATGAGAGAAACGCGGGAGACGGCCGGCCATCACGTAGAATTCGCACCAAAGGTGGTCGGCTGACAACACGATGGATGGGTTCGATGATGCCTTCCGAGTGGGAAAATGCCCCTTCCGATTCAGGCCACGGACCCGTGCAGCCGTGGTCACCAGTCGGCTCACCGGGGAACGCCCATCCCGGTCGTGACGTGGTGCTGCGTTCCCCGGCCGGACGTTCCCCGGCCGGACGTTCCCCGGCCGTCGTGGGCCAGGCGCGGACGTCGACCACTTTCCGTGCGGAGGAGCTGCCCTTCTCGTCGGGCGCGAAGCTGCGCGACGAGTGCTGGAGTGAGCTCGATGGCGCGGTGAAGGCCCGCATGGAGGCCCGGACCGGACCGATCTACGCCTGGTGGGCGATCGTGCAGGGCGACGACCAGCGGGTCAAGGGCGTCGCCTTCGGGCCCAGGGGACTCTGCCTCGCCGAACCGGCGATCCGTACGGATCATTCGCCGACCTACCGGCTCAGCTCGTACCTGCTGCGCGAGGGGTCTCTGCGGCGCAAGGCGATCGAGCACCGGCCACCGCCCGGCCCCGGCCGCAGCCGCCCGACTGTCGGCACCACGCCGGGGTTGGAGAATCGCTACCTGCCACCGCCGGATTCCCGCGCGGCGCTGCCGATCAAGATCGGTGCGCCGGCGCGGCGGGCCTTCGGCTACCTTCCCGCGTATGCGCAACACCTGCTGCAGGAGCCCTTCCTGGACGGGCAGGAGATTCTGCGGACCGAGTGGCACTACGAGGGATACGACAACAACGGCTGGCCTTCCGAGCTCGCCAACTACACCTTCGTCCTGGCCGGTCCAGCCCAGGTGACCGTCGCGGCCGGAAGCATGATCGTGCCGGCGGGTCACACGGCCGCGACGGCGCACTGGTCACTGGCCTGCTACCGCGGCGACGTCGTCCAGCGGATCGGACGATGACCCCGCTCGGACGACTGATTCGCGATCTCGGTGACAACAATGCCTACGACATACTCGGGGTGACCAGCACCGCCAGTCAGGCGGAAATCCACCGGCAGTACCGGGCCCGCGCCCGGGAAAACCATCCCGATAATCCGGACAGCAGAGACCGGGATTCGGATCGCCGGATGCGGCTCATCACCCTCGCCTACGAGATCCTGAAAAGATGGCGGGACGGCTATGACGCCCACCTGCGGTCGGTTTCGGCCGCCTCGGTGGCCGGGTCGGCCGGCGGCCCCCGAAAATCTCGCGCGGCATCGACCAGCCAGAACGCCAGGAACCCACGCCGGACCAGCCTGTGGGATCAGCCCTCACCGCAAGGTCCGCCACCTCCGCCACCTCCGCCACCTCCTCCACCACCGCCTCCGCCTCCGCCGCCACCTCCGCCACCTTCGTGGCCGACCGGAGGGTCTTACCCGGGTGCCTATCAGTGGCCGACGAACCGGTACTATCCAACCGGTCACTACGAGTGGCGGAATTATCCGCCCCGGGGGCGCCCTTCGCCTTTTCCCGGCCAGCCGCGAGTGTTTCCCAATTCCGCGATGTCGCCGCCATCGCTGCTGGCAACCGAAATTTACGAGATCATGGTCTTCTTTGCGGTAATCCTGATGCCGCCGGCCGGACTGCTCGCCGTCTGGTATGGCAGAAGATGGAGGAGGGATCTCGCGCGGAACGATCTCCAGGCTGCTCGCCGAGCATGGCAATGGAGCCGGATCTGGGTCGTGATCGGAGTCGTGGTCGGCCTGCTCTGCGCGATGATCATAGTTGGGGCACTTTCCGACCCCTCGTCGTCATAGGCGACTCGGGACGGGCGTCAACCTCCGCCTCGACGGGGGATTGATCCCTACCGTCAACCGCCCGCTCCGGTCAGCTCGCACGCGTGCACCTCTGGCCACCTCCCCGCGTATTGATCGCCGATAAATGGTTGGCGAGGCTTCCGGTCCTGCGTGATGATGCTGCCGCCCGCGGTCACGATCGAGTGCCCGGCGTCCGCGCAGGAGGAACCATGACGACCGCCGTCGCCGGACCGGCGTCTGCCGCGTCCCAGCCCGAGGTCCGCGCGGCGGGCGGGGCGCTGCGCGGCAGCCTGGAGTCGGGCGTGGCGGTCTTTCGTGGCATCCCCTACGCCGAGCCGCCGGTCGGCGGGCTCCGCTTCGCCGCGCCGCGGCCGGCCGCGAGCTGGGACGGAGTGCGGGCGGCCCGGTCCTACGGCCCCCCACCGCCGCAGTCCGAGGTGCTCGGCCGGGACCCGTCATCCCAGGGCGCGGCGGGCGACGACTGGCTGACGGTCAACGTCTGGTCGCCTGAGCCCGGCCCGGCCGCGACGCTTCCGGTGATGGTCTGGATCTACGGCGGTGCGTACGCGATCGGCGCGTCCAGCCGGCCCGAGTTCGACGGCGGTCACCTGGCCCGGGACGGCGGCGTGGTCGTGGTGACCTTCAACTACCGCCTCGGGATGGAGGGCTTCGCCCAGATCGCCGGAGCGCCCCCCAANCGCGGCCTGCTCGACCAGGTCGCCGCCCTGGAATGGGTACGCGACAACATCGCCGCCTTCGGTGGCGACCCGAACGAGATCACGGTGTTCGGCGAGTCCGCCGGCGGCGGATCGGTCGCCGCCCTGCTGGCCATGCCCCGGGCGGCCGGGCTGTTCCGCCGAGCCGTCGCCCAGAGCGTGCCGGGCACCTTCTTCTCGCCGCAGCTCGCCGCCGACATCGCCAGCACCTGCGCCGACGAACTGGGACTGCGTCCCTGCGTCGCGGACCTGGCAGGCGTGGACCCGGCTCTGCTGGCCCTCGCCGGTGACACCGTGGCCGCCACGATGGCCGCCCGGGCGCAGCGCTGGGGCCAGGCCGCACACCGGTCGATCCTGTTCGCGCCCGTCGTCGACGGCGAGGTCCTGCCGGCCACGCCGTGGCAGGCTGTGGCGGCCGGCTCCAGCCGGGAGGTAGACCTTCTCGCCGGCCACACCCGCGACGAACAGCGGTTGTTCACCGCCCTCACCGGCCTGCTCGGCCAGGTGACATCCGATCAGGCGGCGACCGCGCTCCAGGTCTTCGCCCCCGGCCCGGACGGCGCCCGCCGTTACCGTGACGCCTACCCGGACGCGGGCCCCGACGAGTTGTACGAACTGGTGCACTCGGACTGGCTGTTCCGGATGCCCACCCTGCACCTCGCGCAGGCGCAGGTCGCGGGCGGCGGCCAGGTGCACCTCTACGAGTTGACCTGGCCGGCCCCGGGCCTGGGCGGCGCCCTCGGCGCCTGCCACGGCCTCGACGTTCCGCTTGTGTTCGGCACCCTCACCAGCGGCCAGCCTGCCCTGCTGATCGGCGAGCGCCCCACCTCCGAGGCGATGGCGCTGTCGGCGCGGATGCGGGCCGCCTGGACCACGTTCGCCACCCGGGGCGACCCCGGCTGGCCGCCCTACGATCGCGACCGACGCCTCACCCAGGTCTTCGACTCCACCTCGCTCGTCACCGCCTACCCGGAGGAGCGATCCCGGCTGATCTGGCAGGACCACTCCTTTCCGCCCCTGCTCCTCCGTGCGATGTGACGACCGTCCGGCGGGCGTGGTTGGCCGTGAGCGGACCGCCCTGGCTGGCGTTCCTCCGGATGGCCCACCTCCTCCCGGTCGGACCAGCCAAGCTTGCAAGTGGAGTCCAGACTTCGATACCGTTGCGGAGTCGCGACTTTGTTTTGGCGGTTCGATGCTGCCGGCACCTGATCCAGGTGACGTCATTCGCATGGTTGTCGCTGGCGTGGGCCGGCTGATGGCCGACGATCTAGCGTCGGACGAGCGAGAACGTCAGCTCGACGTACTCGCCGGTCTGTATGCGGAACGGACGGATGTGCGGCATCCGCTCGCACCGCTCGGCGATCATCCGTTGCGAACCCGTGCCGAGCTACGGGAGCACTTCGCGGCGGGGGCCGGTGGGGCAGCCGGCATCCGACGGTTCGAGCCGACGAACATCGTCGTGCATCGGACGGCGGACCCCGAGCTGATCGTCGTCGAGTTCACGTACGTCGGGACGGGCGACCGCGGCGAGTTCACACTGCCGTGCGTCTTTGTCGTCCGTGTCCACGACGGGCACATCGTCGAGTCCCGCGACTACGGCGACCACATAGGCCGGGCCCGGGCGTTCGGTCAGCTTGGACTGTTGGCGGGCGCGCTCGCCGACGAAGCCGGTCGCGCACCCGAGGATTCGGGGAGCGCCTGCTGAGCAACAGCCACTCGCTACGGACCGGCGGACCCGGCTCGGTCAAACAGCGATGGCTCGATGCACGCGGCCGCACCAGATTCGCGCACGCAGGTCATCGACCTGAGCGCCGACGACGACCGTGCGGTGTTGCCGGTCTGGGCTGACCGGCAACACCGGCGAACTCATCCCGCGGCCGGTTGCCTGTCGAGGCCGGGTTGGCGGGAGCTACGGTGATGGCGCGGGACTGCATCTGAGCCAGATCGCCGAGGCGGACGAGCTGCTGACCAACGCCCGTTGGCGCTGCTGATCGGGATGGTGCTGGACCAGCCAGTATCGGCAGGCTGGAACAGGACGGGACGGTCCGCACCCATCTGACACGTAGCGCCTGACACGTAGCGCCAGGTTCTGGTCCGCCGCACCGCGTTTGTAACCCCCGCTGCCCTCCGCGGCGGGGCTGCCTGCGAGGTCGGATCGGCAGACCTGCGGGCCTGCTATCGGAAGACTAGAGTATCTGCTGTTGGTAGAGTAGGGATGTGGTCCACTATCGGCGTCGTGTCCTCGACGACACACTGGACCCACTTCAGCCGCATCTTCGCGCTCTGTCGATCCACGGGCCGAAGGCGGTGGGCAAGACCGCGACCGCGATGCGGCGCGCAGAGTCGATCATCGATCTCAGCCTTCCCGGCCAGCGTGAGATCGTGGCCGCCGATCCGACCGTCCTGACCCGGCTGCCGGGGCCGGTCCTGGTCGACGAGTGGCAGCGCCTTCCCGAGGTGTGGGACCACGTGCGGCGCGCGGTCGACGCTGGCTCGGCGGCCGGTCACTTCATCATGGCGGGCAGTTCCGTACCCAGAGGGGCAGTGGTCCACTCGGGCGCAGGGCGTATCGTGCCGTTGCGAATGCGCCCGCTGAGCATGGCCGAGCGGGACGTCGACGAGCCGACTGTGAGCCTCNCCGCGCTCCTCGAAGGAAACGGCGACGTCGGGGGTGCGACCGCCGTGCGGTTGACGGACTACGTCGAGGAGATCACGGCATCGGGCTTTCCCGCTATCCGCAGCCTGCCGCCGCGGGTGCGTCGAGCCGAACTCGATGCGTACCTGGACAATGTCGTTCAACGGGAGTTTCCCGAGCAGGGTTACCCGATCCGGCGCCCGACGGTACTGCGCGCCTGGCTCGCCGCCTATGCTGCCGCCACGTCGACGACGACGGCCTACTCGAAAATTCTGGATGCGGCGACTCCCGGCCTGGGTAACAAGCCAGCGAAGGAGACCACTCTTGCCTATCGTGATGCTCTGTCGTCACTGTGGCTGCTCGACGCGGTCCCGCCGTGGATTCCCAGCCGGAACCATCTCGACCGGCTCGGCCGGTCCGCCAAGCATCATCTGGCGGATCCAGCGCTGGCCGCGCGGCTGCTCGGACTCGACAACTCCGCGCTGCTGCGGGCCGAGCAGGGCAATACCGTCCTGTCGGCGGGGACGATACTCGGGGCCCTGTTCGAGCATCTCGCCGCGCTCAGCATCCATACCTACGCCGAGGCCGCCGAGGCCCGGGTAGGTCACCTACGTACCCAGAACAACGACCATGAGGTCGATCTGATAGTCGAGCGCTCGGACGGCCGCGTGCTGGCGGTCGAGGTGAAGTTGGCCGACCGGGTTGAGGATTCCGACGTCAGGCACCTGACCTGGCTACGCGACCGAATCGGGACAGATCTGATCGACGCCCTCGTCATCTACGCGGGGGAGCACGCCTATCGTCGACGTGATGATGTCGGCGTAGTCCCGCTGGCGCTGTTCGGTCCGTGACCGTCGGCACCGTCGACGGCCGCGAGCGTCGCGATCACATAAGGTGACGAGCCGCAGCGGCGGGACGCGCGTTGTCCGCGGTAGATGCGGATGTCCGATCGAGGTGTTCCGGTGCCCAACCAGCCACGGCTTGCGAGCAGAGGATCGCCGCCGACGGTCTCCGGGTGCGCGAGCCTGTGATGACCGTGCGGAACGTCGCGAACGAGGTCGGCCATCCGTGCAGCAGCAGCGTCGGAGGCGTGGTTCCGGAACGGGCTCGCGGAGAAGGCGCGCCTCGACCCCGTCGACGATCGCGGTGAACTACGTCGGATCTGCTCCAGTGTGTCGTCCGGTGTGGTGATCCGGAACGGTGTCAGCCGTCCCGCGTCCAGGCTCGATGCTCATCCGTCCCGTGCCTCAGTCCGTATTTGTCCGTCCCGGTCCCTTCCAGGTGGCGGGCGCCGTAGCGGTCCGCGTCAGGCGGTCGGCTACCGTAATGCCGTGGGACTGCACCTGAGCCAGATCGACGAGGCGGACGAGCTGCTGACGAACGACCCGTTGGCGCTGCTGATCGGGATGGTGCTGGATCNGCAGATCCCGTTGGAGCGGGCGTTCGCCGCGCCGTACGAGCTGGTAGTGCGGCTGGGACGGCCGCTGGATCCGGCGGAGCTCGCGGAGTTCGATCCGGACGAGCTGGGGGCGATCTTCTCCCGGCAGCCGGCGTTGCATCGTTTCCCGGGCTCGATGGCGAAGCGGGTGCAGTCGCTGTGCCGGCTGCTGCTCGACTCCTACGGTGGTGACGCGGCGGCGGTGTGGACGACGGCGGACGATGGCCGTCAGCTCCTCAGGCAGGTCGCGGCGCTGCCCGGCTTCGGCGAGCAGAAGGCGAAGATTTTCGTCGCCCTGCTCGGCAAGCAGCTCGGCGTGACCCCGCCCGGCTGGCGCGAGGCGTGTGCGCCGTTCGGCGAGGACGGCAGCTACCGCTCCGTCGCAGACATCAGCAGCCCCGAGTCCCGCAGCAAGGTCCGGGACTACAAGAAGGCGATGAAGGTGGCGGCCAAGGCGTAGCCGCCCTGATCGTCGATATCGCGCTATCCCGAGTCACTGGTCTTCGACGTCACGTCCGGAGGGGCAGCCTTTTTCTAGATCGCCACAATCGTGATGAGATCTTCGAGGCCGGCAAGGTCGGCGGCGTTGCGGGTGTAGATGCTGGCCCCGTGGGCGTGCGCCGTCGCCGCGATCAGCAGGTCCATCGTCCGTGCCCGTGGCTGGCGGCCGATTTCGACCACTCGGGCGGCCAGTCGTCCGTAGCTGTCGGCGACGGCGTCGTCTACCGGTAGCGGGTCGAATCGTCGTTGGAGCGCACTGAGCCGGGCGAGTCGGTTCGCGCGGGCCTCGGGGGTCTTAGCGACGAGAATGCCGAACTGGAGTTCGGCGATGCTGATGACGCTGACCGCCAGTTCGCCGGGGATCGGGAGGACATCGGTGGCGACCAGCACGCTGGTGTCGAGGACGCCACGATTCATCGATCTTCCCAGGGGTCCGTCAGGGTGTTGTCGACGAGGTCGCGATCCCCGGACCAGTCGGCGACGGCCGGCAGGGCGAAGACCTCCGCGAAATCGTCCCAACGCCGCCATGCACGCGGGGTCACTGGACCGAGAACGGCTGCCGGCCGACCGGAGACGGTGATCGTCAGTCGCTCGCCAGCCTGGGCCCGNCGCACCAGCTCGCTCGCGTTCTGCCGCACCTCACGCAGCCCTATCTCGTCCATGACCTCATGATAGCACTTGTGCTACCCGCTGCCGCCGGCGGGGACCGTCGGGAGGCAATGAAGATCATTAGATGTCGGGGCCGTCCGTTCCTTGTTTACCGAACTTGCTGGGATTAGCAGATCCCGTTGGAGCGGGCGTTTGCGGCGCCGTATGAGCTGACGAGCTTTTACCCGCGGGGTCGAGAGGTGCATGATGCATGCTTCTGCGGATAGGTCGTGTGTATGAGGTACGCGACTGGTGGTGGGTTGACTGCCGCGGATCGAGAGCACCCCGTTGGGCGCGCCGATCGCGACGGCCGCGAACCCCTCGGAGGCATAGTGGCGTGCGCGGGACACGTTGCCGGGGGCCGTTGTGTGCTGCCCCTCGCCGGCGTCTCAGGAAGGCGGGGCCGGTGGCGGGTAGCCACCGGCCCCGCCGCGGGGCGTGTCAGGCCTGCGGCTGGCGCTGCCAGGCGAACGGGCCGAACGCGTTGGCGCCCGCCGGGTAGTTCGCGCTGGGCTTCACGGTCAGCTTGAGCCATTCGAGCGGGAACGTACTGCCGTGCACGACGATCCGGTGGAAGTTCTCCACGTCGTACCCGGGGTGCGCAGCGGACTCGTTTGCGCAGCTGACCTCGCCGGCAGCGGAGTCGGTGACGCACGGAGCGGTCGGCGAGAGCGGGTTGTCCGATCTGTAGACGTGCGAGTCACCNTTGATCAGCAGAACGGGCTTGCCGAACGCGGTCGTGTGTGACGCGATGCTGGAGACCAGCGGCTCGTAGTTGGTCAGGTGCGCCGCGGTCTTGCCGTCGAGGTCCCACATGTCGGCCTGCGTGGAGATGACGACCGAGGTGTCGCCGTTCTGGCGGGCCTGGGCGAACGCGTGGTCGAGCCAACGCAGGTCGGCACCGGTGCGTTCCGCGGCCTCCCGCGCCTGCGCGGTGCTCATCGTCGGCGCGCCGTACCAGATGTCGGCGTCGTTGTTCGAGCCACCCGGCACATTCAGCGTGACGAACAGCGTGCCCTTCCGCTCGAAGATGACGTTCTCGACGTACTGCGCGTCCGACGGGAACGCCGGGTCGTACTCCTTCGCCTGCGACTGGACGGGCAGCTTGCCGCTGCCGAGGGTCTTCCCGGCCGTGGGGAAGAACAGCGAGCGCAGGAGCGCGAGGTTCGCGACCGGGTCGCCGCCGGCGTAGTCGACCGGCTGGCCGGTGGCCGGGTCGGTCACATACTTGATCTTCCCTGTGGTCGGGTCGTACGTGCCGCCGCCCTCACCCGCCTTGTGGCAGTCGGTCCATTCGTTGTCGCCCGGGGTGTAGACCAGCGGCACCTGGTACTGCTGCCAGAGCTGTGCGATCGACTGGTCGTACTGGGCGGTGCAGTACTGCTTGCCCGAGTGGATGTCCCCGATGTGCATGGCCAGGCCGACGGCCGGGTCCGAGTTGATCGAGTTGATGAACGCCGGAGTGGCGAGGAACTCGGAGTTGTCCGTCGGCGTGGTGCCATACGGCTCGTCGCCGTACACAGCGAGCGTGAGCGCACCCGGATCGGCCGGCGGACTGGCCGCGGCAGGAAGTGCGGTCAACGCCACGAGCACGGCGGCGGCCCCCATGGCGAACAGCGATCTACGCATCTACAGGTAGGTCCCCTCTGTCCGACCCCCGTCGGACCTAGCAGGGGACCGTAGCTGCTGCACAGCACTACGACCTGGCCTTTATGTGTCGCTCGCCTGTACAGCAACACAACCGCCACGTGCCGCGGGCTGACCGGACCACGTCCGGGGAGGGGGATGTATCAGTCCGTTCACTGCGCGTCGACCTCGCCGACGACGGTCGCCATGCCGGGCGAAGTCCGGCATGATCGCTCTACGGCCGGCTCGGACCCCTTCCCAGCCTTCGCTGGTTGGCACTTGCCTGAGTGGACCTCGGAGGTCGCCGGAGATCCAAGGCGCCTCGTTCGTGACCCCGATCCGAGGAGTAGGACGGGGATCGGGCGGAGCTCGGGGCGTTCGACCCGGACGAGCTGGGCGCGAGTTTCTCCCGGCGGCCGGCGTGGCGCTGCCCGGCTGGCACGAGGCGTGTGCCCCCTTCGGCGAGGACGGCCCCTTATCCCTCGTGAAGTATGTGGTAAATTAAGCCGCCATTCGCTCTGTCTGGCGGACAGAGTTCGTTATTTTCGAACCAAAATGTCACGTCTCTTTGCTCGCCGGGATCGCTGGCATATATACGGTATGTAGTCCTGTCGCTTCGACTGGCTTCCTCGTCCCTGGAAAAAATCTGGTATTCGTCCGCGGACTCACCGGCTCCACTGGCGAGGGTACGGGTTCCCGTCGGGGAATATTCGACGCCGGCCTTGCCGGGTTTCCCGCGGACTCCAGGTTTCCCACGGACTCCACTTCTAGGATCTAGGGTGAAGTTGGTGTCGGCGTACCGGGAACCGTTGCTGTCGGCCCTGACGGCGACCTAGGAGAGTTCATGACCAGGATTACCGGAGCGACCAGAGTGATCGCGGCGCCGATAGTTAGAGCAACGCGGTGCGACCGGCAAGAATATTCGCCCGATTTATCCTTGTTCTTGTGGGGCGGTTCGTGAATCGGGTTTACAATCGCGAGATTCGCGCGCGGACGGGCATTGGCGGTCGATCCACCTGTAACGATCTGCAGGCCAGAACACGCATCCGATTACAACGGCGACCGACCGGGGGTCGGGGTTTCCGGCCACGGTCATGTGCCTCGCGGCTGCCCGTGTCCGCGGTGGTTGGTGCCGCAGGGTCCGCGGAAAATCGGGTGGTTCCGTAGAAGGCCGCCGCCCGGTTGGGTGCACGCCACCAAACAGTGCGGCGGCATCGGCGGCGTTCCTGGGAATATGCGGTCCGAGCGGTCTGCCGCCGGGGAAATCGGGTTTGGTCAACGACAGTCCTCGATCCGGACTGGCACCAGGCGGCGTCTGAAACCCTGGGGGTCGGCACGGTAGACGGCCTGCCATTCTACCTTTCCGTGTACAGTCGAGAGAAACGATTCGGAGAGTATGGCGAGTGTGTGAGCGGATCGTTCGACCAGCGACTCGAGTGCGTCCGGGGGAAGCGTCCGTCCGCCGCGCCACGGATCACCTAGTACTACAGCACCAGTGATCTTTATGTGGCTGCTGCCTGCCGGGCGATGCTTTGGGCAGCGTAGATCCGGGTCTGGTAGTGGTAGTAGCGGGCGCGGGCCTGGTGGCCGCGGCGCCAGTCCGACCACCAGGTGATCATGGCGGGTGGGAGAACGGCTTCGGTGAACAGGGCGAAGACATGGCGGATCTCGTTGAGGGTGAACGGTGTCATCATGCGCCTGTCCGGTTCCGGCTGTTCGGCGACCGGCAGGCCACCGGGGAGATGCTTGTATCCCACGGCGGTCATCGTCGGCGGGACGGCCGGCGGGTTCTGGTCGCGGTGTTTCCTCGCGGTGACGGCGAGCCAGGCGTGGGTGAGCATCGCCAGCGTGATA